>CAZXJU010000031.1:0-13330 GCA_964641035.1 uncultured Halobacteriales archaeon
CGACGCCTTCGGCGTAGGAGATGTAGTCGTTGGTCGTCTCGGGTTCGGGGACGATGCGGACGTCGGCGGTGACGTCGGCCAGTTGGCACGCCAGTTCCGGCGTGGGCCACGCCGTATCGTCCGTCGCCGGCGGCGTGACGGCCGCCAGGCTTCCCATCATAAGAAACGTCAACACGAGGGCGAGAAGCGTGCGCATCCAGGAATCGTCCGACGAGCCGGCGTGTCGTTATTTAGCGTTTGTGTCAGGCGGGGTCGAGCGCGGGTTGTGAGACACTTTAATCGTCCATCCAGTCCGGCCTTATACGCTGGCCTTGTGGGTCGGTCGATGACGGAGTTGGGGTCGGCGACGGCGGACGGGTCGGAGGATGCGCAGGCGTGGTGGCTGCGGTTCCCGCCGAGCGTTGACGAGGCGGTCCTTTCGCACGGCAAGGCGGTCTCGTGGCTGGCGGCGCTGGGGACGATGCTGGCCGTCGGCCTGTTTTGGTTGCACGAGGGCGCGCTGGCGTGTGCGCATGACGGCGGGGCCGGCGTCTGCGGGTTCCTGCACACGTACGTGGACCCTGTTCTTCACGCGCTTTCGTGGGCGGTCGTCGTGGGGACCCTGCCGCTCGTCTTCCTTGCGTATGCGCGGCTGCGTCACGGGATGCGGCGCTGGCAGCAGGCGGTGCCGTTCGTGCCGCGCCGGCGCCTGTTCGAACTGGCGGTCGAGGACGGGCGGCTTCCGCGGGACGATCTACGGCGGCTGGAGGACGTCTACGGGGAACTCGTGTCGGGGGACACGATGGGCGAGCGGCTGCGGATCCGGGCGGACTTCCTGTGGGCGTGGGGCGTCGCGTTCGGCGTGGCTGCGGCCGCCGGGCTGACGCTGCTGCTGTTCGCCCTGTTCCTTCCGGGTCAGAACGGCCTGTTCGCGTTCGCGCTGCTCGTGGGCATGGTCGCCGGCGCGTCGGCGGTGTGCGTCATCGCCGCCCGGCGTGTGGCGACGATGGCGTTCGACGCGGGCAAGTGGGAGCGGCACACGGCGCGGCTGCTCTTGGACCGGGTGTTGGATAGGGTCGGCACCAAGGGCTAGCGGCGCCTACGGTTTGTCGAGGTCGCTCGGGTCGATCTTCGGCGGCGACTTGGCGCCTTCGGCCGGCCCGTCGTCCTCGTCGTCGTCATCCTCGTCGTCATCGTCGTCGTCGAATTCGACGGCCTGGGCCGCCTCGCCGTAGAGGCGGTCGCGTTCGACGGCGGCCGCGTCGAGGACCTTTCGGCGGACGAAGATCGGGGCGCCGGCGCGGACGGCCAGCGCGATGCAGTCGCTCGGCCGCGCGTCCAAGGTCACCTTGTCGCGTTTGCCGTTCTTCTCGATCTCCAATTGGAGGTTGGCGAAGAAGGTGTTCTGGGCGATCTCTTCGATGGTGACCTGGTCGACGATGGCGTTCATCTCGTTGAGCACCGTGGTGAACAGGTCGTGGGTCAGCGGCCGGCCGACCATGCGGCCTTCGAGGCTGACCTGGATGTTCATCGCCTGCCCGAGGTCGATGAAGACGGGCAGGACTTTGCCGGGGTAGTCTCCGTTCTCGGCCATCAGGACGACGACGGCCTCGGTCTGGGAGACCAGGACCCGGTCGATGGTGACCTTGACGGGGTCCTTCTTAGAACTCACGAGAGACATCTCAGTCCTTGAATAGACTGGGGGTAGGATAAAGTCCTTGTCGTAAGGAGTTGCAAGAGACTCCTTAGAGGTGCTTTTTGAGGACCTTTTGGATGTTGTCCTTCGGGTGGGCGCCGACGAGCTGGTCGACCTTCTCGCCGCCTTTGAACACCAGGAGGGTCGGGATCGACATGATGCCGAACCGGGCGGCCGTCTCGGGGTTCTCGTCGGTGTTCAGCTTCACGAACTGAACCGTGTCGCCCATCTCGCCGCTGAGTTCTTCGATGACGGGGTTGAGCCGCCGGCATGGGCCGCACCAAGGCGCCCAGAAGTCCACGAGGGTCACGCCGTTCTGTTTTACGAGGTCGCTGAAGGTGTCGTCAGTGGCTTCCTGCATGTTTCCTGCCATGGATTGGATTCGCTCCGAACGCGTCGGGTAAACCATCCGTCGGCGCGCCTTAAAGGGTTTCCCACACCCGCACGATACGGACCTGGGCGCGTGCGCAGCGTTCCACGGCGACTACAAAAACTTCATATCGAGGCCAAGTTTTCGTCGGGTCCGGACATTTTTAAGAAGGAGGCCTGGGGTTCTTGCAGAAACGGGTGGTTGCTGGCGCGGCGTTCGCGTTGTTGCTAGTGGGATTGATGGCGACCGGTACGGCCAGCGCGCAGGCGGGTGCGCCGCCTGCCTCGTTGATGTACGGGCCGGTCGACCTGCTCGTCACGCCGGACGGGTTGACGAACGAGACGACGGGTGCCCCGGCGAATTGCGTGGAGATTACGCCGCAACAGACGTCGGCCAACAACGACTTCATCGCCGACCAACATTCGGTATTGCTGGTCCATTCCGAGCCCGGCAACTTCTATCCTACGGGAGACGGCGTAACCCTCAATCTGGCGCTCGGGTCGGCGTCGGTCCCCGACGGCAACGCCCAGACGGGCCCCGGCGTCGAGATTACGGGCACACTCTCCTGGGGCGGCAACAACTCCGTCACGGCCGAAACCTCGTTCGGTCCTGGCCAAAGCCCCCCAACGGCCTCCTTGGCCTTCACATACAACAACGTGACGGCCGACACGGGCCCGTTGAACCTGAACATAGCCTTGGCGACGACCGGCCCGGCGACACCGTTGTCGCCAGTCGATTTCGCTGTGGTCTGCAACGACACCGGCAGCGTCCTCAGCCAGTTCACATACGCCCGGGGGTTGATCGGCGACGGCGACATCGACGGCGACGGGACGCCCGACTCGGAGGACGACGACCGGGACGGCGACGGCGTGGCCAACTCCGAGGAGGAAGGCCTGACGTGCGGCACCCTCGACGACGTGAACTTCGCGGACGACCCGGACCTTCAGCCGGCGCCGGCCGACTCGGACGGCGACGGGCAGACCGACGAGTTCGAATGCGCCAACGCTGGCGGCAACCCGAAGAGCCAGGCGGTCATGGTCCCGGAACCTGCCGGGTTCCCATGGGGCCTCGTCATCCTGCTGCTCGTCATCCTGCTGCTGATCGCGGCGATCGTCTTCATCGTGCTCAAGTTCGGCCGGGTCGCGGACGTGTTCGTGGTCAGCCAGGACGAGCTGATCGTCGAGCCGGGCGAGACCGGCAAGTTCGAGCTGGCCGCGCAGAGCCGCCGGTCCTCCGGCGACGCGATCACGTTGCAGATCGCCGTCGAAGGGATGCCGGAAGGCTGGGACGCGAAGACGGACGTGGACCACGTGACCGTGGAGCCGCGCGCGGAGGACGCCGAGGAGGCGGAGACCCAGCGGTTCGTGCTGACGGTGGAGGCACCCGAGCATGACGACCCGGAAAGCGCCGTCGTGACCGTCAAGGCGATCCCCCTCAACAAACAGGGGCGCAAGGACACGTTCAAGCTGGCGGCCAAGACGCAGTCGATCACGTCGATCAACGTGCCGCCGGACGCGAAGGTGCCCGTCAAGCGCGGCGGGCCCATCAAGGTCAAAAGCGGCGAAGAGGAGGAGCCGATGGGCATCCCGCCGGAAGGGCTGCCGCTGACGGACCTGCCGGGCCTGGGCGACGCGACCGCCAAGAAGCTGAAGGCCGCCGACGTCGAGACGACGGAGCAGTTGCGCACCGCCGACCTGACGGAGCTGGCGAAGAAGACGAAAGTGGACGCGGAGGAGCTGGGCAAGTTCCAGATGATGAGCGACCTGATCCGCGTGCCGGGCGTGTCGCCGGAGGAGGCCGAGGTCTTGGTCGAGAACGACGTCGGCAGTCCGAAGGAACTCAGCGAGAAGAAGCCGGAGGAGATCGAGGCGATGTTCCCCTCCGAGGAACCGGCCGACGCCGACATCGAGATTCAGGGGGCGGGTGCGTAAGATGGCCGTCGACAAGAAGAAGGCAAAGCAATGGGTGAAGTCCGCCGGCAAGATCCAGAAGGCCGACGAGAAGCGCGCCAAGGCCGAGGCGAAGAAGGTCGAGAAGGCGGACGAGCCGAAGGCCGACGACGGCGAGAAAAAGCCGCGGATCCAGATCGGCGGCCTGACGCACGACCCGGAGACGTTCAAGAAAGGGCAGGACGTCAAGTCGACGGTGAACGTGACGAACAACGGCGACTCGGATGTGAAGCTGAAACTGAGCCTCTACGTGAACGAGGGCCTGGCCGACGCGACGACGGTGTCCGTCAAGCCGGGCAAGACGAAGAAGGCGTCCTTCACGTGGACGGCGCAGGAGAAGAACAAGCTGAACATCCGGGGCGAGCTCGCCAAGTGACGCGGGGGTCCACGATGCGGGCACCATGGTACGCCACACTCCTGCTGCTGGGCCTGCTCGTGGCCGCGCCGTTGGCCGCCGCGCAATCGCAGGCGGAGCGGGAGGACGCGTGCCTCCTGCCGGATGCCGAGGCGTGGTGCGACCTGGCGATCGACGCGCAGTTCGCCCAGATGTTCCCGGGCGTCGCCGACCTGATGCTCTTCCTCGTGATCGACGTCGTCGCGGTGCTCCTGGTGGCGGGCGTGATCTGGGTGCTGCGCGCGATCCGTCCGTTCCCGACGCTGCGTTTCAAGGCGGAGGACCGGGTCAAGGAGGTCGCGCCGGGCGGCCGAGTGTCGTTCACGTATGCGTTGGAGAACCAGTTGGGCACGCGGCCCATGGACATCATCTTGGAGCGGCCTGACCTTCCGGGCTATTGGGACGCCGAGTTGGATGCGCGGACGGAGCTTGAGAGCGGGTTCCTCATCCCGCACCACATGGGCGAGGACCACGGGACGCTGCAGTTGTCGAGCCGGCAACGGGGCGCCAACCACGCGCGGTTGACGTTGGCCGTCAAGGCCCCGGCGGACACGAGTTTCGAGGAGACGCTGGAATACTCGTTGCGGGCCGTCCCCGTCATCGACGGGCACGTCAAGAAGGGCAAGGCGAAGACGGCGAAGGTGACCGTGCTTGTGAGCCCCGAGGTGCCGCCGGTGCAGATCCTCGATGTCGAACACGACCCGGACCGGATCGTCGCGGACGTCCCGGTCGCCACGCGCGTCAAGGTCGCCAACCGCAGCGAAGAGGCGGTCGACGGCGCCGACGTCGTCCTCTATCTGAACGGCGACCTCGTGAACCGGAAACGCGTCGGGCGGCTAGACCCGGAGGCGGAGGAATTCGTCGAGTTCGAATGGACAGCGAAGCGCGGCGAGAACCGGGTCCGGGTCGCCGTCGAGTGAGAAGTGGCCATGGAATTGCGTGAGATCCTGGAGCGGGTACGCTCGGGCGACCTGCCGGTCGCGGAGGCCGAGCGGCAGGTCCGTCTGAACGCGTTGGTCGCCGTCGAGGCGAGCCTCACGTTGGACACGGGCCGGCAGGCACGTACGGGCGCGCCCGAGGTCGTGCTGGGCGAAGGTAAGACGGACGACGACATCCAGGCCGCCGCCCGGGCGTTGCTGGAGGCGCGCGGGTTGGCGATCGTGACGCGGTGTCCGCCCGGCACGTCGTTCGACGGGTTGGAGGCGGAGGAGGAGCGGTTCGCCGACGGGTCGGTCGTCGTGTTGCGGACGCCGGGTTCGGCCGCCGAGGAATCCGGTGGCCGGGTCGCCTTGTTGACGGGGGGTGCCACCGACGCGAAGGTCGCCGACGAGGCGGCGGCGGTGGCGCGCGCGCTCGGATGCGACGTCGTGCAGGCGCGGGATGTGGGCGTGGCGCAGTTGGCGCGGGCGGTCAAGGCGGTCCGGTCGTTGACGGAACGCGACCCACACGCGTGGGTCGTCGTCGCCGGTCGGGAGGGCGCGTTGGCGCCGGTCGTGGCTGGGTTGGTGCCCGGGCCGGTGATCGGCGTGCCGGTTTCGAGCGGCTACGGGTACCGGGGCCGCGGCGAGTCGGCGCTGTCGACGATGCTGCAGTCGTGCTCGCCGCTGTTGACGGTCAACATCGACGCCGGCTTCGTCGCGGGGGCCGCCGCCGCGCAGATCGCGAACCGGGTCGCGGCCGTGCGCACGAGGTCGGACCTCGAAGCGTCAGCGAAAGCGCTTAAGTAGAAGGCCAAGCTACACGCGGATTCGCGAGACTTTTTATGGCGCAGCCGAAGCGCGGGCCTAAGGACAAGGACCAGGATCCGAAGCGGCAAGAGCTTGAGAACCTCGAGAAGCGGATGGACCATTACATCCAGAAGCGGAACGAGCTCAACGACCAGGCACGCCTGGCCCGCGATGAGCGGAATCTTCTCAACGACAAGAAGAACGAGATCTTCGAGAAGATGAACGAGCTCAAGGCGGAGCGCGACAAGTTCAACGAGGAGCTGAAGAAGCACAAGGAGGCCCGCAACGACTACCAGGCGCAGGCGAAGCAGCTGATCGCCAAGAAGCGGGGCGTCAAACAGAAGGGAAAGGACGCCCGGTCGGCGCCGATGCAGGCGCGGGAGCTGGAGAGCGAGATCCGGGACATGGCGTACCGTCAAGAGACGACGGCGATGGACCCGAAGGACGAGGAAAAGATCGTCAAGGCGATCCGTGAGAAAAAGAAGAAGCTGGATGCGCTCGGCCCGGAGATTGAGAAGGCCAAGCGGATGAAGGTCGACCTGTCGGACACGGACAAGGCGATCGACCAGTTGTTCGCCAAGGCCGACGAGGAGCACGCGACGGTCGTCGCGTGCTACAAGGCGTCCAACGAGAAGCACGAGAAGTACGTCGAGTGGGTCAAGCAGATCAAGGACATCGCGCCGCAGTCCGACGCGAAGCACCAGGAGTTCCTAGACATCAAGAAGCGGTCGGACGAACAGCATCAGAAGGTGCTGGAGCTCCGGTCGAAGATCCTCGAGATCAAGGGCGCCACGCGCGAGGAGAAGAAGGAGGCGCGCCGCATGGTCAAGGAGCATGCGAAGAAGGCGCGGGAACGCGTGGCCGACCCGAAGAAGATGGAAGAGCACCACGACAAGGCGCTTGAGGAACTGAAGAAGGGCGGAAAGATCCAGATCGGGTAGGCCGCCGGCTTACGGCTGGTTCTCCCACAACGCCGTCCGGTACTCGTGTACCGCGGTTTGGAAGGCGACGGCGTCGATGTTTTTGGCCGGCGCCTCGGAGAGGCCGAGGACGTGGGCGACGGCGGCCGGGACGATCGTCGGATCGACGTGGCCCCAACCCATCTGCGCCCACGGCGCCGCCGGGTTGACCGGCAGGCCCAGGAGGCCACCGCCTTCGCATTCGGTGAAGTCGAAGTAGTAGGCGGTGCGGTTGACGGCGGCGCGTACGTCCGCGTTGGTCACCTGTTGGCCGTCGGGGCCGACGGCGAGGGCGCCGTCGACGAGTCCGCCGGTGTGGTCCAAGGCGCGGCGGACCTCGAGGATGATCTGGCTGAAGGTGCCGGCGGTGCGCGGTGTGGAGAAGCTGGTGCCGCTGGTCGAATGGTTGTCGCTGGTGTGGTCCGCGTCGGGAAGCGTCTGGGTGAAGTCGCTGGTGACGTCGGGGAAGGTGCCGCTGACGTGTTCGCGGCACTTCTCCTCCTCGTGGTCGCCGCCGACGCCGACGACCCACGGCGGGCCCGCGGTCTCGTCGTTGGGAGCCAGCGACGGCGTGTTGTCGGCGGCGCCGACTGGGATCTGGCCGTTGCCCCACATCATCCGTGTCGCTTCGCTGGTGGTGAGGCCGAAGACGCGTCCGGAGAAGGGGACGGAGCCCGGCGGGCCGTAGCTCATGGAGACGACGTCGATCCAGGGTTGCTGCGCGGCCCACGCCTCGGCGTCGGGGCCGAAGCTTTCCACCATGACGATGATGGCTTGCGGGTTGGCGGCCAGCACGGCGCCGCTGGTGGCCGACCCGTGGCTTCCGTCCGGCACGTCGAGCACGGGGTAGGTCCCGCCGTCGTCGAAGCTGATGCCGAGGACGTTGGTGCCCTCGAAGTAGTAGAGTTGGCCGGTGGTGAGGTTGTTCCACGTCGGCTCGTCGGCCTCGAGGCGTTCGTCGAAGTCGCCGGTGTGGCTGATGCCGATGCGTTGCGGAGGTTCGCCGGTGGCGGTGTCGACGAAGGAGGAGACGACGTCGTCGGGCAGGCCGCCTGGGCGTTGGAAGGTGTCGTGGTAGACGTTGATGCCGGTGTCGATGACGGCGACGACGACGCGTGGCGAGGACGCGTCGGCCGGCACGCGCGGGTCGCGCACTACTGGGTCGGCGCCGGTGGCGGTGTCGGCAGAGTCGCCGCCGGTGGGCGCAGGGGTTTCGAGGCAGCCGGCCAGGCCGGCGGTCAGCAGGATGACAAGCAGGAGAGCGACGTGGGTGCGCATGAGGCTTCTACGTCATCTGGCAGCGCGCCTGCGTATAACGTTTTGTGCATCCGTCTTGCGTCTCGCGGTTGTCGGCAGGACGACAAAGCTTTAATTCGGCCTACCGGGTCCGTTCCAATAGCACCGCCCTGCGGGCGGAGGGCGAACACGTGGGTCTACGGACGGCCGCCGACGGATGGGCTGCGACGGCCGGTGCGATTCTCCTGGTGGTCCTCCTGGCGGCCTCGTTGGTGCCGGCGAGCCTGGCGCAGCCGAGCAGTTCGAGGATTTACGAACTGCACATCGATTGTCCGGAGCTCCGGCGGCTGGGTACGGTAGACCAGAACGAGGTGTTGTGCCCGATCCGTGCCATCGACCAGGACGACATGTTGGGCAGCCCGTCGATCGCGGTGAACCCGGAGGACGCGGCCGACCTAGTGTTGGGCAGTCTGCACGGCGGCGACGGGCACGGGCCGACGGACCGGTCGCGCGCGGGCCCGCACCCGGCGGGGTTGGAGGATGGGTGGCAGCCGTTCACGACGCACGTGTCGTGGGACCATGGCGCCCAGTGGGAGGACCGGCCGTATTTCGCGCCGTCCCGGCTGGGTGAGAGTTTCGGCGAGCACGTCCAGGTGGCGATCGACCCGAACGGGCGCGTCTACGTCGGCAGCCTCTATTCGACGCCGCGGTACGAAGCGCCGCAGGACACGCAGCCGTCGTACTACGAGTACACGATCGTCGCGCAGAAGTTCGACTCGATGAGCCAGGTGGAGACGCAGCAGACGATGTACGGCGACTTCGGGTCGGAGCACGTGCACGCGACGTTCGACGGCAACGTCATCCCGGAGTTCTGGTTCGTGCCCGAGCCGGGGACCGACCGGATGGCGCTGGTGTGGTACGAGCGGCTTCCTGCGGAGGAGTCGGCGACGACGGCGGCGACGTCGATCCTTCCGCTTGATGGACGGGCGGACGATGCGGACCCGTTTGCCCGCAGCGTGATCGGGTTGGCGTGGACGCGGTCGGATTGGCGGGAGCCGTGGCATTTCGCGCCGGCGGAGCACCTGGTCGGACCGTGCGCGGACACGTCGAACCCGGTCATCCGGCAGGGGATGGTGTACATCGCCTGCCAAGTCGACACGGAGGAAGGCGGGTACGCGTACGACGAGGCGCCGACCGACGGCCAGATCGACCTGTTCCGGTTGAACCTGACGACCGGAGAACCGGAGCATGTGGGGCGCACGCCGTTGACGCATGGGCATCCGCGGTTGGGGCTGCGGGCCGACGGCCGCCTGGCGTTGTTGACCGCCGGCGTCGGTCCGGACGGTCGGACGCAGCTGAACGTCGCCTTCGGGGTGGCGGACGCACAGAGCCCGACGGCGGTGTGGGGCGACCAGTTGTTCCTCGGGGACGACGTGGCGGCCACGCGCGCCGGCGTGCGGGTCACGGAGGCGCGCGTGCAGGATGTGGTGATGCGTGAGGATTCGGGCACGGTCCACCTGATCCTCAAGGAGCAGTACCAGAACATGGGGGTGGTGGTCCAGGATCCGACGGCGTTGACGCATCCGCGCTACGTGAAGCAGTTGATCGCGTTGCATGAGGACGACGGAATCCTGCAGAAGGTGAACCTGGACATCGGCAACCCGCTGAACCGGACGCAGTTCGCCGGGCGCAGCGATCCGAACGACTCGGATCCGGAACGCGTGTTCAACGACCTGACCGACGACATCCTGCTCTTCGACCCGGGCCAGTTGCCTCCGCCGCCCTACGACGAGAGGGCGGCGCGGTTCCACCCGGACGATTACCAGCGGGAGTTCATCGCAGTCGGCGATTACGGGGTCGTCATCTTCGCGGAGGTCATCGAGATCACGGACACGCAGGCCGGCGCGGTGGGGTTGCAGGCGCCGGCGATCCCGTTGACGTCGCCGGCGATCGCGGCGCAGTTCATCGTGGTGGGCGCGACGACGACGGCGTTGGCGGGCCTGTTGGCACTCAAATTGGCGCTCGGTCGGTCGGCGGACCCGGCCGTCGCCCTCACGAAGGGAGGCAAGTGAACCTTGGCGAAGAAGAAACGCGGCGGTGCGGCGACGAAGACGAAGAAGAAGGCCGCGCAGCCGGAGCGCCTGGTGCACGACCCGTACGAGTGGATCCGGACGCAGGCGGAGGTCGGGTCGACGGCTGATGTCGAGGTGCCGGAGCGGCTGATCGAGCAGGTGATCGGCCAGGACATGGCGGTGGCGGTCGCCGAGAAGGCGGCGCAGCAGAAGCGCCATCTGCTCTTGATCGGCGACCCGGGAACGGGCAAGTCGATGATCGCCAAGGCGATGAGCGAGATGCTGCCGCCGGCGGACCTCAACGACGTGCTCTCCTATCATAATGACAAGGATCCGAACAATCCGCGCATCCTGACGGTGCCGTCGGGCGAGGGAAAGCCGGTGGTCGGCACGATGCAGAAGCGGGCACGGCGAAAGAAACGGGTGAACGCGGGCGTCAAGTGGGCGCTGGTGGTCGGGTTCATCGCCACGGGCGTGGCGTACTTCTGGTGGAAGGCGGACATGACGGCGTTGGCGATGATGATCCTCGTCGCCTTGTTCATGATGATGCTGTTCCGCGGGCAGAAGGACCCGGTATTGTTCGCGGTGCCGAAACTCATGTTGGAGCATGATGAGGACAAGGAGACGCACGCGCCGTACGTCGACGCGACGGGCGCGCACGCAGGGGCGTTGTTGGGTGACGTGCGGCACGACCCGTACCAGTCGGGCGGGTTGGAGACGCCGCCGCACGACCGGGTGGAGGTCGGGGCGATCCACCGGGCGCACCGGGGCGTCCTCTTCGTCGACGAGATCAACGTGTTGCGTCTGGAGAGCCAGCAGGCGTTGTTGACGGCGATGCAGGAGAAGGAGTATGCGATCGTCGGCCAGTCGCAGACCAGCAGCGGGGCGATGGTGCGCACCGACCCGGTGCCGTGCAACTTCATCCTGGTGGCGGCGGGGAACCTGGATGCGGTGCAGCCGCCGGACGGCCGGTCGGCGGGGATGCATCCGGCGTTGCGGTCGCGGATCCGGGGGTACGGGTACGAGGTGTACGTGAACAACCGGATGGAGGACACGCATGAGAACCGTCAGAAATTGGTGCGGTTCGTGGCGCAGGAGGTCGTCAAGGACGGCCGCGTGCCGCACTTCGACCAGGAGGCGGTCGCGGAGGTCATCCTGGAGGCGCAGCGGCGGTCGGGCGAACGAGGAAAGCTGACGTTGCGGCTGCGGGAGCTGGGCGGCCTGGTGCGGACCGCGGGCGACATCGCGGCCGGCGCCGACCGCGACGCGGTGACCGCCGAGGACGTCCGGGAGGCGAAACGGTTGTCGCGGAGCCTGGAACAGCAGATCGCGGACCAGGAGTTGGAGAGCCGGCGGACGCACGACGCGTTGGCGCCGTCGGGCGAACTGGTGGGCGTGGCGCACGGCGTCGGCATCGTCGGCACGGGCGAGGTGGGCGAGCCGGCGGGGCTCGTGGTGCCGGTGGCGGCGGCGGTGACGCCGCCGTTGAGCCGGTCGGGCGGCAACATCGCGTTCGGCGGCGGTCTGGAGGCGTCGGCGCGCGCGCAGACGGAGACCGTCGGTGCGCTGCTGAAGGGATTGGCTGGCGACACGATCGCGGACCATGACGTGTACGTGCAGAGCGTGGTCCGGCAGGAGGGCGTGGACGCCGACGGTACGGGGGTGGCGCAGGCGGTGGCGGCGATCAGCGCGTTGGAGGGCGCACCGGTGCGCCAGGACCACGTGTTGATCGGGTCGGTGACGGTGAGCGGGGAGGTGCGCAGCGTGCGCGGTGTCACGCAGAAGATCGAGGCGGCGGTCGACGCCGGGTTCTCGGTGGCGGTGGTGCCGGAAGGCAACCGGAACGACGTGTTGTTGAACCCGGTGTACCGGGCGAAGGTGAAGGTCGTGTTCGTGTCGACGCTCCAGGAGGCGCTGGAGCTGGTCCTGAAGGGTCCGCGGCGCAAGCGTGTGTTGGAGCGGATCGGGGAGGCGGGCTCGGGGTCCAACGGGTCTCGGAAGAAGGGTTCGAAGGGCGGCGGCGGGTCGTAGGAGAGGTTCGGATGCGGCGGAATGCGGACATGGCGGCACGGGCGGGCATTGTGGTGTTGCTGTTGGTCGGCGTGCCGTTGGCCGGGTGCGTCGGCGAGGTGGAGGAGTACTATGGGTATGAGCCGGATGCGCAGTACGTGAACCCGGGTGTCTTCCCGGGCCGGTACGACCCGGTGGAGTCTGGGTCCAGCGTGTTGACGCCGGGGCCGTACCCGTATTCGCAGGATGCGGAGGTGTTCCGCGTGGCCAGCGACCAGGACGGCGTGTTCATCCCGATTGCGGTGTGGCGGCCGTACGACGGGCTCGTCGAGGACGGCGTCCCGATCCTGGTGGACGCGGGGCCGTACTTCGAGACGGGCGCCGGGAATTACTTCGAGACGACGGCCCGGTGCGGAGGGGTGTTCTCGGAACCGGTGTCTCATCGGATCGATGACGCGCAATGCCGTGGGGAATGGATCCTGCGCAACTTCGTGCCGCACGGGTACGCGTACGCGCAGGTCGCGGTGCGTGGCACGGGCACGCATGGCGGATGCATGGAGTACATGAGTCCGGCCGAGGCGCGCGACGTGTCGCAGGCGGTTACGTTCCTGGCGAACTTACCGTGGGCCAACGGCAACGTGTCGCTGGTCGGCCTTGGCTATGATGGTTCGACGCCGTGGATGGTGGCGGGGACGGGCAACCCGCACGTGCGGTCGATCGTGCCGGTCGGTGGGACGCCGGACCTGTTCTCGGCGTTCTTCCGCAACGGGACAGCGCAGGCAGGCGGCGTCGGGGCGCACGCGGGCGCCTGGCAGTTCGGGTTCAACCAGCGGACCGTCGATGTGCCGCCGAACCCGGTGTTCCCGTTTGGCCAACAGGTGGCGATCGGGTACGCCAACGGGGAACGGCAGCCGCACCAGGAGGTGGAGAACGCGGCG
>CAZXJU010000032.1:0-3317 GCA_964641035.1 uncultured Halobacteriales archaeon
GCCGTCGCGTCCGCCATCACCCAGAACAACGGGAACAACACCAACAGGAACCGCGGAAGCGACATGAACGGCCGCGGCTCCCACACGAGCGCCAAAGGCACCAGGAGGCTCGCCCACACGTACGCCGAGTACCCCCACCGCAGACGCGTCAACCCCCAGATCGCAAGCCCCAGCATCGGCACCACGACGACCCAGTCGAAGAGGAAGAGCCCCGACGCGTCGCCGGCCAGCGCCGACACCAGCCGCTGCGTACCCCACCATGGTGTGAGCAGCGGGAAGACGGCTTCCCGGCCCCAGTTCTGCTGCGCCGTCACCGGCACCAACGCGTCGCCGGCCTTGAACCACCAATAGCCCAGGTACAGCAGCAGTCCGGCCGCCGTCAACCCAGTCCACGCCACCGGCACCACCGCCTCCTTCCAGCCAAGTCCCCGTTCGCGCACCTGCTGCACCGCCTCCACGGCCAACCCGAGCGCCACGACGAGCCCGAGGCTGCGCGTGGCGGCCGCCACCGCGCCCGCCGCGCCCGCGGCCGGCCATCGGCCCTGGCGCGCCGCCCGGAACGCCACCAGCGTCACCAACAGGAAGAACGACTCCGAGTACGGCACCAACAGCACCACCGCCGCCGGGAACGCCGCCAGGAAGACGAGGCTGCGCCGCGCCGCCAACGGCGACCGCTCGTCCTTCGTCTGCAAGTACAACACCACCAGCGCGCCGAAGAACGCCGCGTTCGACACGACGAGGCCCGCGGCCAGCTCGCTGCCGCCGAACAGCCAGGAGAAGACCCGGACCACCAGCGGGTACGCGGGGAAGAACGCGGCACTGCCGTCGTCCACGCCATACCCGGACTCCGCGATCCGCAAGTACCACAACGCGTCGTGCCGCTCCCACACCGACCACAACAAGTGCCAGCCGGGCGACGAATCCGGCGTCGCGCGACCGGCCACCGGCACCGGCGGGTTCGACGGCAGGATCGTCGCCGCCATCCACGCCACGAGCGTCAACCCGATCCGGATCGAGAGGAACACGAAGAGGGCGTAGCGGGCCGCCTCGACCAGCTTCGCGCGACCCCCGAAGAACGCGGGCCGCCCAGACTCGGATTCCGGGTCGTTCGACACGGGCCGCCTCAACCGGTGACGCCTCTTAAGGGCGAGGAATCACGCCGTCCGCGTCGTGCCGGACCTCCGCCCCTCGAGCCGCGGGAACGTCGTGATGGGGCCTCCGCCCGCCCCCGACACCTAGATAAGTAATAACGTTATAACATCGTTTCATGCCACTCTTCGCGACCCGCCTCCGCAAGGTCGGCAACAGCCTCGGGGTCCTCGTTCCCAAGGAGGCGCTCGACGCGATGGATGCACACGAAGGCGATGACGTCGAGGTCGTCGTCGTACCGCCCGCCGCCGAACGCCGACGCCGTCTCCTCGACGCGGTCGGCAGCGTACCAGGGCTCGTCGAATTCCAACGCGACCGCCGAGACCGCTTCTGATGCTCCTAGACACCACCATCCTGGTCGAACTCCTGAGCCGGCCCGGCACCTCGCCGCTAATACGCAGAATCCTCGACCGCGTCGGCGACGAGGTCCTGTTCGCCTCGGCCATCCAACTCGGGGAGCTGGCCGACGTGGCCCGCCAAAGCCGCAAGGACGCCGACGAGGTCGTCCGACGCGCCACCGACATCGTCCAGCTCGTCGACGTGAATGCCGACATCGCCGTGGAAGCTTCCCGCCTCAAGGCCCAAGCCCGCCGGCGGCAGCACGCCCGGGACTTTTCTCTCGTCGACGGCGTCATCATAGCAACGGCCCGAACCCTGGATCAACGCGTGCTCACGCTCGACCGGGAATTTTCTGGTTTCGACGACGCCGTCGTCGTGCCGCGGTGACCGGTCCCCGGTCTGGCGTCGGCCGCGCATCCGTCGCCGGCTCGTCGGGCACGCGCCGCGGCACGCCACCCCGCCACTTAATGGCGGCGAACGGCCGGCGCCGGATTGTCCGATTCTGCTACTTTCACTCGACCCTGCGAAAACCCATTGAAGTACATCGGCCCAAGGACCACCTACGGCCCGAGGAGGTGATCGAGGTGGTGGACGAGGAGAATCGAGTGCACGGGCCGCACGACGCTTATAAGCAAGAACCAAAGATTCTTAAAGGTTACACAGCTAATGCTGTGTTGATGACGACACCGGGTAATTTCCGTCCTCAACCCCCGGAACCGTTCCTCGAGAGGCGACTCGGCCACCAGATCCACGCCGCCGAGAGCCCGCTGAGGGCCGAGATCCTTGATTTCCTCAGCGGGGCGCCGCGAAGCCGGTACCGCGACATGCGCCAACTGCTGCGCGGCCGAGGCGACCAAGTCCTGACCGACGCCCTCTCGTGGCTCCAGGAAAAGGGCATCCTCCACAAGTACGGTGTTACCCAAGGCCGCAGCGAGTACCAGCTCACCACCCTCGGCGTCGCCGTCCGGGACGTCATCGTGGAACTACGAGCGTACGACCGCAACAGCCTGGCCGCACGCGACCCGGAACCCCCAGCAACCTCCCCCGCCTGAACTGGATGGCGGGCAAGCGCTGGCTCGTTATAAGTCGGGCTGCGAACTAATTTCTGTAATCTACAAGCAACCCCCGTTACCAAAACGAATATAGCCACGAATTGATACAATGAGTATCAATGCCGGTTGAAGGCAAACTCCGGTTGCGTCGCGCGGGCGGGAGCGTGATCGCAACGATTCCGCGCGAACTTGTCGATCAGGCCGACCTCAAACCAGGCGACGAAGTCCATGCCGTTCTGAGAAAACGGAAGGAAATCATCGACGAACTCGTCGGGTGCCTCTCGGACATCGAACCCTTTGAATTCAACCGCGAGGAACTCTGGGGGCCTGACCGGTATTGACGCGCTGGCTCTTCGACACCGGCGTATGGCTTGACATCGGGTTCGAGCGACCCGCCGCGCGCAAGGCGACGCGAATCATGCGGGATTCCCGACACACCGTGCTCTCCAGCGGCGTGTCCTTCGCTGAGTTGGCGAGCGTCCTACGCCGACGAGGTGCGGTCACCAAGATCGGAAGCCTACTGGACCTTGTGCGTAGCGTCTCGATTGTGCTGGACGTTCCCCTGGCGACGTTTGAACGGGCGGGCCACATCCACGGCCGCGAGCGCGCCCATAGCTCCCGACTGAGCATGGCCGACGCCATCCTCCTCGCGCAGGCACAAACCGAAGGCGCTCGCCTCCTCACGAAAGACAAGGGCCTCATCGAAAACCACGAAGGCGTCCGCGCCACCCGTCCCTAGGAAGCCGTCCGTCACTGGACGTAGCCTTCCTTCTCCAA
>CAZXJU010000032.1:3417-13281 GCA_964641035.1 uncultured Halobacteriales archaeon
TCCAAGAACACGAGCTGCGCCGCCTCTTCCGGCGTATACTTCGTCGTGTCCAACACGACCTCCGCGTCCTCCGGCTCCTCGTACGGGTCGCTGATCCCGGTGAAATTCTTGACGATGCCCGCGCGCGCCTTCGCATAGAGCCCCTTGCGGTCCCGCGCCTCGCACACCTCCAACGGCGTCGCCACGTGCACCAAAACGAAGCCGCCGTACGCCTCGATCATCTCCCGCACCTCCTTCCGCGTCCGCTGGTACGGCGCGATCGGCGCGCAGATCGCGATGCCCCGGTTCTTCGTGATCTCGGAGGCCACGAACCCGATGCGTTGGATGTTCAGGTCCCGATGCTTCTTGCTGAAGCCCAGCTCGCTCGAAAGGTGCGTCCGCACGATGTCGCCGTCCAACAACGTCACCGGACGGCCGCCCCGCTCGTTCAGCTTCGCCACCAGAATCTGCGCGATCGTCGACTTGCCCGCCCCGGACAATCCCGTGAAGAACACGGTGAATCCCTGCCGGTGGCGCGGCGGGTACGTCTTGCGCAACTCGTCGATGACCTCCGGGTAGCTGAACCAGTCCGGAATCTCCAACCCGGTCCGCAACCGCCGCCGAAGCTCCGTCCCGGACAAATCCAAGACCTTCGCCCCGTCGGCCACCTCGCTGCGCGGCACGTACTCCGCAAGCTCCTCGACGTAGACCAGCTCCTCGAAATCCACGAGTTGGACGCCGACCTCGCCCGCGTGCTGGCGCACCAGTTCCTGCGCCGCATACGCATCGTAGAACCGCGCGCCGTCCTCGTCCTTGCCCGGCCCGGCGTGGTCCCGGCCGACGACGAAATGGCTGCACCCGAAGTTCTTCCGGATCAACGCATGCCACAACGCCTCGCGCGGACCGCCCATCCGCATCGCCAACGGCAACAGGCTCAACATCGTCGTCTCCGGCGGCAGCCGGGGCAGAACCGCCTCGTAGCAGCGGACGCGGCTGAAGTAGTCGACATCGCCCGGACGCGTCCGGCCGACGACCGGATGGATCAACAGCGACGCCTCGGCACGCGCAGCGGCCCGCTTCGTCAACTCCACGTGCGCCCGGTGCAACGGATTGCGCGTCTGGAACGCGACCACGCGCGTCCATCCGCGCTTGTGGAACTCGTTGCGCAGCTCTGCCGGCGTGTGCCGAAGCGGCTGGAACGTGTGGTGCTGCGAGTACTCGATGCCTTCGATGCGGCCGCCGACGTACACCGGGTTCGCATCCTCCAACAGGTGGCGGACGCCCGGGTGACGCGTCGACGTGGTGCCGAAAACCGCCTCCGCCTCGTCCTCCAAGTCCGGCTTCCAGACGTCCTCGACCGACAGGATCCCCAGCACCATGCCTTCCGGGTGCCGCAACGCCAGCCGGTCGACGTCGGCCAGCTGACGGTCCTTGGCGAACGCCTCGCTCACGTCCAACGTGATCGGCATCGGCCACAGCGTGCCGTCGGAAAGCCGCATGTCGTGGCACACGCGCTCATAATCGGATTGGGTAAGGAACCCGTCGAGGGGGCTGAAGGCCCCGTTGAGCAGAAGCTCCGCGTCCAACAGCTGCCGGTCGGTCAACGACCACGAATCGAGGTCGACGGCCTCCTCCCGAAGCGCCTCCGCCCTCGTCGCGTCGACCACCAGGTCCTTCAGTTCGCCACCGTGCGGCTCGGGAAGCCGGCGGCCCCCGTCGGCCATTTCCGGCTTCGCGGCCTCCGTCACCCGGAATCCTCCGTCGGCAGGTGGTCCCGCCACGGGCCCTGGATCTTGCCGGCGGCCACGAACCACGGGTTCCGGCCGCGCGAGCCCGTATACGAAAGCGGCGACCCGTCCAACCGGTCCACCGACCCGCCGGCGGCCTGCAGGACAGCCTGTCCGGCGGCCGTGTCCCACTCCATCGTCGGCGCGAACCGGGGATACAGGTCGGCGCCGCCCTCGGCAAGCAGGCAGAACTTCAGCGACGAGCCGACGGAGATCCGTTCGACCGTGTACCCTTCCGCCTCGAGGGCGGCCAAGAACGCCGTGGTCCGCTCGTCGAGATGACTGCGGCTGACCAACGCCCGCACGTGGTCGTCGGCCGCGGTGGCCGCGTGGATCGGCTGCTTCCCATCGGAGTCCGTGCGGGTCGCGCCGTGGCCGATCCAGCCGGCGTACGCCGCGTCACGCGCCGGCGCGCGAACCATCCCGAAGACAGGATACCCGTCGTGCACGAGCGCCACGTTGACGGTGAACTCCCCGTTCTTCTTCAAGAACTCCTTCGTGCCGTCCAACGGGTCCACCAACCACACCGTCCGGGCGTCGCCGGTCACCGCGTTCTCCTCCGAGACGACCGGCACGCCCTCCAGCAGGCCGTCGAGCGTGCTGGCCAGGATCTCGTGGCTGATCATGTCCGCCGCCGTGACCGGACTGTCGTCGGCCTTGCGCAAGACGTCCAGGTCCTCGCCGCCGGGGTCGAACTCACGGTACACGTCCAGGATCGCGTCGCCGGCGGCCCGCGTGGCCACCCGCACCCCACGCTCCACGGCCTCGTCCTCCGCCGTCCCGGGCGGTTCGGCGGAGGCGTCCCCCTTGCTCATCGGCCCCGGAACGCACACCGCGACGTTAAAAAGGGTATGGTGCGGGCATCGATGGGGCCCCGTCGACCGGCCAACCCCCCCTGTTTCACCCGACCCCGGCAAATAGTAATACTTTGAACGCAAATACTACATTGCGCCTATGGACACCACGATTCGGAACCTGGACGAGGAGGCGTATCGCGTCCTCAAAGCCCAGGCCGCCCTTGAAGGAAAATCGATCGGCCAAGCGGTTTCGGAAGCCATCTGGCACTGGGCCGTCCGCTTCCCACCGGAACCGCGAACCGGCCGATTGGCCGACTTCCGTCCGGTGCAGCTTCCCGCTGGCAACGAACGACTAAGCGACGAGATCGACCAGGTCGTATACGGTGTCGACCGATGATCGTGCTTGACACCAGTTTTCTTGTTGCATACCGCCACAACGGCGACCATCACCATGAAGCCGCCGCGCCCATCATGGAAGCCATCGTGCGCGGCGACCACGGCCGGGTCCTGCTGCCAGAATACGTTTTGTTGGAGCTAGCGACCGTATTGGCCGCCCGAGCGGGGATGCCCGCGGCTCGCTCCGCGATTCGGGAGCTGACGAACG
Organism: uncultured Halobacteriales archaeon; assembly: GCA_964641035.1. GTDB lineage: Archaea > Thermoplasmatota > E2 > JACPAO01 > JACPAO01 > CAZXJU01. The sequence goes on from CAZXJU010000032.1 coordinate 6,585, forward strand.
CCCGCGAAGTGGAATTCGTGCGGTGCGCCCGGTACCTCCCGCGGGCGTATGGCACGTTCCATGCTCAAGAAGAAGGCCGGCTCAGCCTGGTCGATTGCGTCCTGGTCGAGATTGCCCGCGACGAGGAGTCGGTAGCCATCGCCACGTTCGACAAGGCGATCGCAGCCCGCGACGACGTCCGCGCCGTCCCGAACACCTAACGCTTTAATACCAGCCCCCGTCCTCGAAGCCCACGTGCCGCCCGAACTCGTCCAACTCGGCCAGAACTTCGCCACCGGCGAGCTGCCCGCAGGCTGCCAGTTCTGCCGCGACGGCGCCAAGATGGTCCTCTACCTGACCGGCGACTGCCAATCCCACTGCTACTACTGTCCCGTCGACCGCGACCGCATGTACGTCGACCGCGCCTTCGCCAACGAACAGGAGATCGACGCCGACGACATCGAAGCCGCCATCCAGGAGGCCCGCGCCATGGACGCCCTGGGCGCCGGCATCACCGGCGGCGACCCCATGACCCGACCCGAACGCCTCGAGACCTACCTCCAAGCCTTCAAGGCTGAGTTCGGGCCCCGCTTCCACACCCACCTCTACACCCAGAACGTCTTCGCACCCCAATGGATCGACCGGCTGGCCGCCGCCGGCCTCGACGAACTCCGCTTCCACCCACCCGTCTCCTGGTGGGACAAGATGGAGAAAAGCCCGTACGACCCGCTCGTCCGCCTCGCCGTCGCCTCCCCCATGCGCGTCGGCGCCGAGGTCCCCGCCATCCCCGGCAAGGAAGACGAAGCGCTCGCACTCGCCCAATACCTCGACGCCGCCGGCTGCGAATTCCTCAACCTCAACGAACTCGAGTTCAGCCAAGCCAACGTCGACCAGCTCGTCAGCCGCGGCCACCAGTTCCGCGACGACGAATCCAACACCGTCGCCGGGTCCCGCGCCATGGGGCAGACGATGGCCCGGCGCGCCCTCGACGAGGGCGTCAAGATGGTCGTCCACTTCTGCACCTCCACCTACAAGGACGACGTCCAACTGAGAAACCGGTTCCTACGCCGCGCCAAACACACAGAACGCCCCTTCGAAGCCTCCACACCCGAAGGCACCCTCATCTTCGGCGTCGTCGACACCCACGATCCCGAAGCCGTCCACGCCCGCCTGACCGACGAACTCGGCGTGCCCCTAGAGCTCGTCCAAATCGACAGGGACCGCAACCGCGTCGACGTCGCCGGCTGGATCCTCGAAGAACACCACCAGGACCTGGCCGACCTGGGCACCGCATCCATCGTCGAGGTGCACCCGGCCGCCACACGACTCGAAGTCGAGCGCACCCCGCTTCCGTACCCCGAGGACGGCCTCTGACCGCTACGCGTCGTGCGTGGCCCGCCTTCTCCGCTTCGACGCCGCCGGTTGCGCCGCCGGGACGGTGAACCAGAACCGCGTGCCGGCCTCTTCGCCCGTCTCGTTCCAGATGCGGCCACCCCACGTGTCGACGTACTTGCTCACCAACGCCAAACCCGTACCCGTGCCCGGATACTCCGCCTGCGTGTGGGCCCGCCCGAACAACTCGAAGACCCGCTGCCGCGCCGACTCCGGAATCCCGATGCCGTTGTCCTCGACCCAGACCAACACCGTGTCTCCCTCCCGACGCGCACCGATCCGCACGCGCGGCCGCTGCTCGTTGAACTTGATTGAATTGGCCACCAGGTTCAACAACACCTCGAACACGTGCAACCGTGCCGCCCGCACCTTCGGCAGCCGGGACACGACCTCGACCCGGGCGTCCGCCTCCTCGATCGAATGCGTCAACGTCTCCTCGACCTCGGTCACCACGTCCGCCAGATCCACGTCACCCGTCGGCTCTTCCGCCCGGCGGATCCGTGCGTGGCTGCGAAGCCCGTCCAGCATCTCCTTGAGCCGGTCCGCGGCGCGCGCCACCCGGTCCAGATGCACCCGGGCGTCGTCCGGCACGTCCGACCCGTACCGTTCCATGACGAGCCGCGTCATCAACCGGAGGCTCCGGACCGGCTCGCCCAGATCGTGGGCAGCCGCGCGCGCGAACGTGTCCAGGTCGCGGTTGGCCGACCGCAGTTCCTCGACGGTGGTCTCCAAGCGGCGGACCAGCTGCTGTTCGTGGATCGCCTGCGCCAGGAAATCCGCCACCACAGCCAACGTCGACTTCAGGCCCGGGTCGTCGATGCGCTCGGCCTCGAAGACGACGGTCATCACGCCGACGGGTTCCGCGCCCGACCGCAACGGCAGCGCGACCCGGGCCGTCGACGCCGGCGTGCGAAGCTGCGACAGGTCCGCCGGCCGGGCCTCCGCATCGTACGCGGTCCGCACGGCTTCGGACCGATGCGCTTCGAGCATCAAGTGGCCGGCCTCGGAGTCCACCGAGACGGTCCGCCACCGTTCGGCGCCCTCCGGACTCAGCCCCAGGTGCGCCGCCAGCCGCAACGTCAGGCCGTCGGCGTCCAACAGATGGACCATCGTCGCCCGCGCGTTCAACGCGCCATGCAGCGCCCGGGCCGTCGCCTGCGCCCGCTCTTCCGCGGTTCCCGTGCGCCGCGTCGCGTGCGCGGCGCTCATCAGCGCGGTATGCTGGCGTTGCAGGTCGACCTGCGGCCCGACGTCCCACGCGACGAGCACGGCACCGGACGGTTCGCCGGTGGCGCCGCGCATCACCGTCACGCGCGTGGTCGCGTGCACGATGTCGCCGTCGCGCGTCAAGTGCTTCCGTTCCGCCTGCGCCGTCCCCCGGCCGCGCCGGACCCGGTCCAACAAATCCCTCCATTCGGTCCGGCCGTCCGGCGGCATCAGCATCGTCAAATGGCCGCCGATCGCCTCGTGCGACGCATACCCGAACAAGCGCTCGGCCCCCGTGTTCCACCGGGTGATCCGACCGGAGGCATCGACGGCGAACACGGCCACGTCCGCCACTTCAAAGGCCCCTTGACCCGCCGTCTCGGCGTCGGGCGGGCGGCGGGTCGGTCGGCGTGCGTTCATGTGGCGGTCCTCGAATCGGCTCCCAAAGCGACCTCTAACCTATTTAAAGCGCGTCCGAAGGGAACAACGGCCCCTGTCCTCAGCAAGATACAACAAAAGGAATGGAAGAGGAAAAGGGAAGAGGGACGGGTCCGGCGCACTCGCAGCACGCGCGGCCCTAGATCGTGGCGTCGTTGGGCAGGTGGATCGGCTCGATGACCAGGGTCCGTTTGCCGATGGCGGCCTGCGCGAATTCGCCTTCGACGGCGTCGGTTTCCAACTCCGCGTGCACCGCGAACTCGTGGATTCCGTTGCCCGCGTCGATCACGACCCAGTTGAACGCGTTGGCCGTACGCGTGCGCAGGAACTGCGTGATGTTGGCGTCCTCGTTGTCCAGGTCCGTGACCATCTGCTGGTGCGTCCGGTCGCAGAAGACGACCTTGCCGTCGTCCTCGCCGTCCCCATCGGAACTAACGTGGACCGGCTCGCCGTCCATCTCGATCCAGACGGTCACGCGCGCCGTCGATTCCGACACGTCGTTGCCCATCGTCTTGACCGTCGTCCACAACGCGCATTCGAGCGTCACCTGCAGCACGAGGTCCTGCGGGTTCGACGTGCGCATATCGACGCCGAGGATCGTGTCCAGAAACGCGCTGTTCGCCGTCCCGGCCGTCGATGCGCTCATGAACTCGATCGTGCTCGAGGCCACGCCCGCCTTGTTGGCCGGCTTGTGGTTCTGGTCTTCCGCCGCGTCGGTCCCGGCCAGTTGCGGCGCCGCGATCGGCAGCCCCAACAGGAGCAGGGCGACCACGATACTTGTCGTCACACTTGTCGGATCCATTTTCGGAAACATGGTTTCTTGCACCCCCCACGTGATTCGTGGGTCAACCACCCCATCCAGTCACCGCCTTAAATCGTTCTAGGACAAACGTCGAACGTTTCTTCGTCCCCGACCAGCCACCCGAACGATATGCGCTCTGGTAATCGACAAACGGCCAAACGTATGCCGACGCCCGCAAACGCATATAAGAAAAGAGGAGGTCGCAACGCCACCACGAGAACCACGACATGACGCTTCGCGACGCAATCCGCACATGGGACCAACCGGTCATCCTCTACGAGGTGATCCCTCCGCTAGAAAGCGCCGCCGACGAACGCGTCGACGCGACCGCCGACCGCGTCCGCGACCTCATCGCCGACCGACCCGTCGACGCCATCAACATCCCGGAGGTCCGCGACGAGAACCGCAACGGCGACCGGCCCGCCAGCAACTTCAAACCCCGACGCGACCCCCGCGCCTTCGGCGCCGCCGTCCGCCGCGCCTCCCACACGCAGACCCACATCCTCGTCAACCACCCCGCCGTCCACGCGCCCGAGGCCGACCTGCGCCGCTGGCTCGACCGGACCCTCGACGAATTCGAGATCCCCAACATCGTGCTCGTAGGCGGCGAAAGCCACGACATCCACTACACCGGACCCGGCCCCGTCGACGCGGCCCGCATCGCCCGCGACCACCGCGGCGCCAAGCCCCTGCTGGGCGGCATCACCATCCCGACCCGCCGACGCAAAGGCGACCGCGACGAACCCCACCGCCTCCGGGCCAAAGGCGGCGCCGGCATCGACTTCTTCACCAGCCAAGTCATCTACGAACCGGAAAGCACCAAACGCCTGCTCGGCGACTACGCATCCCTCTGCGCCGACACCGGGCACACGCCCCGACCGATCTTCCTCTCCTTCGCCCCGGTCACCACCCGCAAGGACGCGAACTTCCTCCGCTGGCTCGGCGTCGACCTGCCCGACGCGACCGCCGACTGGATCCTCAGCGCCAACGGCGACGCCGCCGACCGCTCCTTCCGCGTGGCCAAGAACGTGCTCACCGACATCCTCGACTACGCGAAACGACGTCACATCCCCGTACCCATCGGCCTCAACGTCGAACACGTCATGCACTACAACCTCGACGCCGCGGCCCGCCTGCTCGACGAGTTGGCCCCCCTGGTCGGCCGGCAGGACGTCGCCGCCCGCACCGCCTCCGGCACCGCCTGACGATTCCGGAAACCTTATCCAATCCGCCACGAATCGCTCCTACACTCTAAGGGGATGCGCCACGCATGCAAGGAATCCAGCGCGAAGAATGCGAAAACTGCGGCAAGCGCTTGGCCGGCGTGGCCGGCAGCCGATTGACGTGCCCCGTATGCAAGACGCCCCACACCTTCTCCGAACCGGAAGACCCGGCCGAAACCGAGGAAGAACCCTCTGAGGACGAGCCGGCACCCGGACCCAACGACCGCGTCGTCGTCCGGCGAAAATAAAACCGGCTACGCAGCCGTCGCCACGTCTTCCGCCGCGGCCGCGCCGCCGTCGGCGCCCGGCTTCTGGGCGCCCCCGCCCACAAGATACTCGTGCAGCGACGCGGCCGCCTTCTTCGCCTGGCCCACCGACTCGATGATCGACGACGGGCCCAGCACGATGTCGCCCGCCGCATAGAGCCCCGGCGTCTTCGTCGAAAGGTCGTCGTTGGCCACGATGCCGCCGTACCGATCCAACTCCACGAACTCCTCCACCGCCTCACGCACCGGCGACGCGTTCTGCCCGATCGCCACGATGACCGTGTTCGCGCCCAGGATGAACTCCGTGCCCGGGATCGGCTCCGGCTTCGCCCGGCCCGACGCATCCGGCTTGCCCAACCGCATCTGCACGCACTCGACGTACTTGATGCGGCCGTCGGAATCCCCAATCAGACGCGTCGGGTTGCTCATCATCAGGAACTTGATCCCTTCGTCGCGCGCCTGCTCCAACTCCTCCGGACTCGCCGGCATCTGCCGGGAACCCCGACGGTAGACGATCGTGACGCTGTCAGCGCCAAGACGCAACGCGTTTCGGCTGGCGTCCATGGCGACCGACCCGCCGCCGATCACCACGACCTTGCCCTCGCAACGCACCGGTTCGCCCAGTTCGAAGCGCCGCAGCCAGTCCACGGCCTTCTCCACCCCGAACAGGTCCTCGCCCTTCAGGCGCAACGCCCTCGGCTCGTGCGTGCCGACGGCCAGCATGATGCCGTCAAACTCCTTCTGCAAGCCCGGGATCGACAGGTCGTCGCCAAGCTTCGCCTCCGTCTCGAATTCGACGCCCCACATTCGCATGTGCTCGAACTCGCGGTCGACGATCTTACGCGGAAGCCGATACTCCGGGATGCCGACCGTGAGGTACCCGCCAAGCTTCGGCAGCGCCTCGAAGACCTTCACCGCGTGGCCGCGCTTGGCCAGGTCCGTGGCGGCCGCCAGGCCCGCCGGCCCCGACCCGATGACCGCGACCCGCTTGCCAGTCGCCTCGGGCCGCTTGATGTCGTCCTCCGTCGGCCATTCGCCGTAATCGTCGGCTGCCCGTTTGAGCATCATGATCGCCACCGGCTGCCCCTTCTTGCCGACGACGCACGCATCCTCGCACGGGTGGAAACACGTACGGCCCAACGTCCCCGCCAAGGGATACGATTCCAGCGCAATCTGCAACGACTTCGTGAAGTTGCCCTCTTCGATCGCCTTGATGTACTCCGGTGCACGCGTCAGGGCCGGACACGCGTACTGGCACGGCTTGGTGCGGCAATCGATGCACCGCCGCGCCTCCTCCATCGCCGTCTCGCGCGTATACCCAAGGACCGCCTCGTCATACGTCTGCGAACGCTCCTTCGGCTCACGTTCGCGGTGCTTGACGCGCGTCGGGT
>CAZXJU010000033.1:0-13025 GCA_964641035.1 uncultured Halobacteriales archaeon
AAGACGACGGCCAAGAAGACTACCAAGGACGCCCCGAAGAAGGCGTCCTCAAGCACGAAGAAGACGACCAAGCCCAAGAAGAAGACCACGAAGAAGACAACGAAGAAGTCTGGAGGGACAACCGGAGGAAATGAATGAGTAGCATCTGCGACACATGCGGATTGCCCAAAGAGATCTGCGTCTGCGAGGAGATCGCGCGCGAGCACCAGGAAATCAAGATCTACACGGACAAGCGCCGTTACGGGAAGGTCATGACCATCGTCGACGGGATCAACCCGTCGGACATCGACCTCGACGCGCTCGTCAAGGATCTGAAGAACAAATGTGCATGCGGCGGGACACTCAAAGATGGCAAGATCGAACTCCAGGGGGACCATGCGAAAAAAGTCGCCGGCGTCCTCCAAGAAATGGGATTCCCCGCAGAAGTCGCAAGCTAAGGACGCCCGGAACGACCGCCGTGGCCCCGACCCGCTCCGCATCGCGCGGGGCGAACTGATCGGCCGCGGCGTGCGGGTCGAACGGTCCGAGGACCCGAGCCTCGAAGGCCTCCAAGGCCGCATCGTCGACGAGACGCTCAACACGCTCGTCGTCGAACGCGCCGATGGCCGCGAGGTGCGGGTCGCGAAGGCGCCCTGCGTCTTCGTCTTCGAGACCGAAGACGGCCCCGTCGAGATCCCGGGCGACCGCCTCCGATTCCGCCCCGAAGACCGAACCAAGAAGGTCAGGTGAATACGCAATGGCCGAAAAAGCCACCAACAACATCCGCGACATCGGGATTGACGTCCCGGCCCCTCAGGGGACCTGCAAGTCCCCGAATTGCCCATTCCACGGCAACCTCAAAGTCCGAGGGTCCCAGCTTGTCGGCACGGTCGTCTCGCTGCGAATGCAGAACACGGCGCTCATCGAGAAGCCGCGCAGCCACTACGTGCCGAAGTACCAGCGGTACGAGCGCCGTACGGGCCGATACGCGGCCCACGTGCCGTCGTGCCTTGACATCGACGAAGGCGACCTTGTCCGTGTGATGGAGTGCCGTCCCATCAGCAAGACCGTCTCCTTTGTCGTCGTCGAGCGGAGGGAGAAGGAATGAGAGGGATCCCCGGCTCGCAGACCCGTGGCCTGCCCACCGGCGCGCGCATGGAATGCGTCGACAACACGGGCGCGAAGATCGTACAGATCATCAGCGTGCCCAAGATCGGCGGCACCCGGCGTCGGTACCCGGCCGGAGGCATCGGCGACCTCGTCATGGTCAGTGTCCGCAAAGGGACGCCTGAGATGCGGCGCCAGCTGTTGCCGGCGGTCATCGTCCGGCAGAAGCGCCCGTTCAAGCGCGCCGACGGGCTTTCCGTCCAGTTCGAGGACAACGCTTGCGTCATCGTCAGCCCTGAGGGAGACGTCAAGGGCAGCATCATCAAAGGCCCGGTAGCCCGCGAGGCGGCGGAGCGCTGGGCGCGCATCGCCGCGACCGCCACCCAGATCGTATAGGAGTCAGAATCATGCAGAATCAACGGAGCCGTCAACCCCGCAAACAGCGCAAATCGCTGCATCAGGCGCCGCTGCACCAGCGGCACAAGAAGCTCGCCGCCCACCTGGCGGAGCCTCTGCTGGTGAAGTACAACCGGCGGAGCCTGCCGGTCGTCAAGGGCGACACGGTACGGGTCATGCGCGGCGCGTACACAGGCCACGAGGAGAAGGTGGCCAGCGTCGACCTGACGATGATGAAGGTCACCGTCGAGGGCGTCACCAACATGAAGGCGGACGGGACGCGCGTGGCGCGTCCCGTCGACGCATCGAATCTGTTGATCACCAAGCTCAACCTCACCGACGCACGCCGCCGGGAACGCCTGACGCGGACCGCGAAGGTCGACGACGACCAACGCAAGCAGCTCGAGAAGGAACTCGAGGAGGAAGCGAAGGCCCAGGCGGAGGAGATCGAGGAGTTCAAGGAGCGCCTGGCGCGCGAAGAGGCCGAGCGGAAGGCCCAGGCCCGCGAAGAGGGCGACGCCGAGGCGGCCATCGACCCGGTCACGCAGGAACCCATCGTCCACCGGCACCGCGCGGAGATGACGGAGGAAGAGATCGCCGCGGAAGAGGATGAGGCGGCCGCCGACGATGAGGCGGCCGACAAGTCCGAGGCGGCCGATGAGGACGAGGACGACGCCGACGAGGGCGGGTCGGCCCCGCCGGGCACCGCCCAGGCGGACAAGCAGCCCAAGGAGCCGAAGCCGTCGACGTCGGAGGGCGAGGCGAAGAAGCCCGCCCACAAGAAGGGCGCGGCGAAGGAGGACGATAAGCAATGACGAAGCACTTGAAGCGCCTGGCGGCGCCGCGTACCGTCCAGATCTCGCGGAAGGAAGCCACGTGGACGTTCCGGTCGGCGCCCGGTCCGCACCCTGGCGACCGGGCGATTCCCTTGGCGGTCCTCGTGCGCGAGTACCTGAACCTTACCGAGACCGGCCGTGAAGCGAAGAACGTCATCGGCGCCGGCGAGATCGAAGTCGACGGGCGCGTCCGGAAGCATCCGACGCACCCGGTCGGCCTGATGGACGTGGTGACGGCGCCGAAGCTGAAGAAGTCGTTCCGCATCATGATGGACCGGCGCGGCCGGCTCCTCCCAATGCCGATCAAGGCGGCGGAGGCGAAATGGAAGCTGGCGCGCGTCGAAGGCAAGACGACGATCAAAGGCGGCAAGACGCAGCTGAACCTGCATGACGGCCGCAACATCATTCTCGACAAGGACGACCACGCCACCGGCGACGTCCTGAAGATCGGCGTACCGGACCAGAAGGTCATGGGAAGCCACAAGTTCGCCAAGGGGACGCTGGCCTATGTGACCGGCGGCGCCCACGCGGGCGAACTGGCGCCGATCGAGGAGATCGAGGTCAAGCGTGGTCCCTTCCCGACGTTGGTCGTCTTGAAGAAGGGCAAGGACGCGACATTCCGGACGGTCAAGGATTACGTGTTCCCCGTCGGCGACAAGACGCCGGAGATCGAGGTGCCGGAGGTGAGCGTCCTTGACGAGTGAGGCGACGACGACGTCCAAGAACCCGATGCGGGCGCTACGCGTGGCGAAGGTCACCGTGAACATCGGCGTCGGCGAGGCCGGCGAACGCTTGGAGAAGGCGGAGAAGCTGCTTGAGACCCTGACCGGCGGCAAGCCGGTGCGGACCATCTCGACGAAGACGATCCGCGACTGGGGCCTCCGGGAAGGCATGCCGATCGGTTGCAAGGTGACGCTGCGGGGCAAGCAGGCGGAGGAATTCGTCAACAAGACCATGTGGCCGCGGGAGAACCGGGTGCCGGAATGGTCGTTCGACCGCGAAGGCAACCTGCAGTACGGCCTGCCGGACCACACGTCGTTGGAAGGCCAACGCTACGACCCGGACGTCGGTGTGTTCGGAATGGACGTCGCGGTCACCGTCGAACGGCCCGGCTACCGGATCAAGCGGCGGCGGCTGATGCGCCGGCGGCTTCCGGCGCGGCACCGGACGGACCGGGAGGAAGCCATCGCCTTCCTGAAGGAGAAATTCAACCTGGAGATCGTGTGAGGCGGCAAGCATGGTGAACATCAAGGAACGGGAGAAGCTCTACGGCGCGGTCCTAGGGTGCGAGCGGTGCGGCCAGATGCGCAGCATGGTCCGCCGGTACGGCCTGCGGTTGTGCCGGCAGTGCTTCCGAGACGTGGCCCGCGACATGGGCTTCAAGAAGTATTCTTAAGGAGGTCAGGAGCGAATGTTGCAAGATCCATTGTCCGATGCGCTCTCGACGATCAAGAACGCGGAGCGCGTTGGGCGGAAGGAAGTGATGCTGCGTCCCGCGTCGAAGCTGATGGGGCGCGTGCTGAAAGTGATGCAGGACGAAGGCTACATCGGCCCGTTCGAGTTCGTGGAGGACGGCCGCGGCGGCCTGTTCCGCGTCAACCTCGTGGGCCGGATCAACAATTGCGGCGTCATCAAGCCGCGCCAGGCCGTCAAGCGGATGGACCTGGACCAGATCGAGGCGCGGTACCTGCCGGCGCAGGACTTCGGCGCGTTGATCCTGACGACGACGCAAGGCGTCGTGACGCAGTACGCCGCGAAGAAGCAGAATGTGGGCGGACGGCTGCTCGCCTACGTGTATTAGGAGGTCACCGAGATGGCAGTATTGACGGAAGCACGCGAGCGCATCAAGCTCCCCCAGGACGTGACCGTGCAGGTCGAGGAGAACACGCACGTCACGGTCAAGGGCCCGGGCGGCGAGCTGAAACGCTCGTTCCGTGAGCGCCGCGTGCTCATCGACCAGGACGAGAAGGGCATCCTCGTCCACTGCAAGTATCCGCGCCGGCTGGACAAGGCGAACGTGGGATCGGTCGCGTCGCACATCACGAACATGGTGCGCGGCGTCACGGAGGGCTTCACGTACCGGATGAAGACGGTCTTCAGCCACTTTCCCATCAAGGCGCAAGCCAAGGGCGACGTGTTCGAGATCCAGAACTTCCTGGGCGAACGGTCGCCGCGGCTGGCCACGATCCTACCGGGCGTCAAGATCGACGTCAAGGGCGACCAGGTCACGTTGACGGGCCCGGACCTCGAGAAGGTCAGCCAGACGGCGGCGAACATCGAGCAGGCCACGCGCGTCCGCTACCGGGACACGCGGGTCTTCCAAGACGGCATTTACATCATCGGTCGGGAGGCCTGAGCATCATGGCGGAAGACGAGAAGAAGACGGCCAAGGACGAGGACGAGAAGGCCGCGGCCGCCAAGAAGGAGTCGGACGCGAAGTCCACTCCGAAGAAGGAGTCGTCGGCCAAGGCGTCGTCGAAGAAGACGACCGGGTCGAAGAAGGAGCCGGCGGAGGAGAAGCCGGCGAAGAAGGCTGCCTCGAAGAAGGCTGCCTCGAAGAAGCCGGCGAAGAAAGAGGCCGGCGAGAAGTCAGCCGACAAGAAACCGGCCGAGAAGGAGTCGGCCGAGAAGAAACCGGCAAAGAAGGCCGCTCCGAAGAAGCCGGCGAAGAAGGAATCCGGCGAGAAGTCCTCGGAGAAGGAGCCGGCCGAGAAGAAGCCGGCGAAGAAGGACGCCGAGGACGACGAGCCGGAGGACGACGAAGACGATGTCACCATCGTCGACGAGGAGGACGAAGGCGAGGCCCCCCGGCGCGAGCACAAGCCGCGCATCAAGCCGGAACTGGACGACGAGACGCGGGAGCTTCTGGCCAAGCGCGACCAGGAAGAGCGGCGTCGCCCGGCGTTCCGCCGGCAACAATGGTACTACTACAAGCGGCTGGCCCGGACGGGCTGGCGCCATCCGACTGGGCAGGACTCTGCGCAGCGGCGGCGGTTCGGCTACCGGCCGGGCGTCGTCAAGGTCGGCTGGCGGGGCCCGAAGGCCGTCCGTGGCCTTCATCCGTCCGGGTTCGAGGAGGTCTACGTCCAGACGCTTCGCGACCTGGACGACATCGACCCGAAGTCCCAGGCGGCGCGCGTGGCCGGCAAGATCGGCAAACGCAAGCTGAAGGACATCTACGAAGCCGCCGACGAGAAGAAGATTCGTATCCTCAACCGGAGGGAACTCTGACATGGCAGATCTGCGCAACCAGCGCCGCATGGCGGCCGCGATCCTGAAGTGCGGCAAAGGCCGCGTCTGGATCGACCCCGACCGTACCGACGACGTGGCGGCGGCCGTGACCCGAAGCGACGTCCGCCGGCTCGTGAGCGGCGGCGCGATCCAGAAGATGCCGGCCGGCGGCGTGAGCCGGGGCCGGGCACGACACGACGACGCCCAGCGGGCCAAGGGCCGCCAGCGTGGCCACGGCAGCCGGAAAGGCAAGGCGACCGCGCGGCGCCCCAAGAAGGAACGGTGGGTCCAATTGATTCGCCCGATCCGGGACGAGCTGCGGACGCTGCGTGACGACGGAAAGATCGACGCCCGGACGTACCGGGCCTATTATCGGCGCGCCAAGGGCGGCCAATTCCGGTCGCGCGCCCACTTGGTGTCGCACCTGAAGATGGAAGGCGACCTGAAGGAGGAGGAGGCGTAGATGGCGCACGGCCCCGTGTACCGCTTGCCGTTCCGGCGGCGCCGGGAAGGTCGGACGGACTACCGGGCGCGGTTGGCTCTGTTGAAGAGCCGGAAGCCGCGCGTCGTGGTGCGCCGCACCTCCCGCAATGTGACCATTCAGTTCGCGGCGTTCCACCCGGACGGAGACCGCATCCTGGCCCAGGCGACGGCGGACGAGCTTGCCGCGCTCGGCTGGACCGGGTCGCCGACGTCGACGCCTGCCGCCTATCTGACCGGGCTTCTGGCCGGGTCGCGCGCCAAGGCGGCCGGGATCGAGGAAGGCGTCCTCGACATCGGTAGGCGCCGCCCGACCCGCGGAGGCCGCGTGTTCGGCGCCCTCAAGGGCGTCCTGGACGCCGGCATCGATGTCCCGCACGGCGAGGACGTATTGCCGGGCGAGGACCGGCTCACCGGCGCCCACATGGGCGACAAGGTCCCGGCGATGGTCGAGACCGTCAAATCCAAGATCGGATCGCTCGAGGTGTCTAACAATGGCTCAGACTGACAAGAAGGACGCGCCGGCGGACGACGAGGCGCCGGAGGAAAAGGCTCCGGAGGCCGCCAAGGCACCGGCCAAGGACGAGGCTCCGAAACAGGAGTCGCCGGCCGACGAGAAGAAGGCTTCTTCTGAGAAGGAGAAGCCGGCGAAGAAGGACGAGAAGGCTTCCGAGAAGGACGAGCCGGCGAAGAAGGACGAGAAGGCTCGCGAGAAGGACGAGAAGGCTTCCGAGAAGGAGAAGCCGGCCAAGAAGGACAAGAAGGCTCCCAAGGAGGAGACGACGGACGAGCCGGCCGAGGACGAGGAAGAAGAGGAGCCCACCGTCGAATCGGCCGACGACGTGGAAGAGCAGTTGGCCGAACGCAAGGTCCCGAAGATCAACCTGCCTCAAGAACTCGACAAGGTCGCGGGCCGCCGCGGCGACGAATGGGTCCCCCGGACCCGCCTGGGCCGACTGGTCAAGAACGGCAAGGTGTCGTCGATGAGCGAGGCGCTCGCCACCGGTTTGCCCCTGAGGGAGCCGGAGATCGTCGACATCCTGCTGCCCGACCTGGCCGACGAGGTCATGGACGTCAACATGGTCCAACGGATGACCGACTCCGGCCGTCGTGTCCGCTTCAGCATCATGACCGTCGTCGGCAACCGCAACGGGTTCGTCGGCATCGGGATGGCCAAGGGGCGCGAGGTCGGCCCGTCGATCCGGCGCGCCATCGACAACGCCAAACTCAACATCCTGGAGATCCGCCGTGGATGCGGCAGCTGGGAGTGCGGATGCGGAACGCCCCACACGGTGCCGTTTGCCGCGATGGGCAAGTGCGCGTCCGTGGAGATCACAATCAAGCCGGCGCCTCGCGGCGTCGGGCTGGCGGTCGGCGAAATCCCGCGCAAGGTGCTCGAATTGGCCGGCGTCAAGGACGCGTGGGGATTCGCCCGCGGCCAGACGCGGACGACGGTTAACGGCGTGAAGGCCACGCTCGACGCGTTGTCGAAGGTCTCGATGATGCGGGTCCACGCGAAACAGGCCGAGCGGACGCCGCTGGTCAAGGGGCCGGTCGGCGGAGCCCGCGAGACGCACATCCCCGAGCCCGAGCCGAAGCCCGAGCCTGAGGAAGAAGAGAAGGCCGTCGCCGGCGGAGGTGAATCGTCGTGACCGGAGCCGTCGCGGTCGTCCGCATCCGTGGACACATCCAGGTGCGCCACACGATCGAGACGACGATGAAGAGCCTGAACCTGACGCGGGCCAACCACTGCGTCGTGGTGCCTGCCACCGACGACGTGATGGGCATGGTGCGCAAGATCAAGGACTACTGCACGTACGGCCCGATCGACGCGGACGGCGTCGAGAAGCTGATCCGGGAACGCGGTCGGCTGGTGGGCGACAAGCCGTTGACTGACGCCCACATCAAGGAGAACACGGATTTCGCTTCGGTAAAGGAGCTGGTGGCGGCCGTCGCCGACGGTTCGTTCCGTTACAAGGACGTGCCGGACGTCAAGCCGTTGTTCCGGTTGAACCCGCCCCGCAAAGGCTACAAGGGCGGCGTGAAACGCTCGTTCCAGGCGCACGGGTCGCTCGGCAACCGAGGCGACGCGATCGGAGAACTCATCACGAGGATGGTCTGAGATGCCACGAAAGACGAAGGCGAAGAAGCACCGGCGGCGTAGCCGCACGCACGGCCGAGGCGCGAAGGCGGGCCGTGGCAAGGGGCTGAAGGGCGGGTCCGGCAACGCGGGCCTGCACAAGCACCGGTTCACCACGACGGTGAAGCTCCTCAAGGAGCAGGGCATCCAACACTTCGGAAAGCACGGGTTCACGCGTCACGGTCTCCGGACCGACGTAGAGGACGTCGTCGTGAACGTTCGCGACCTGGCCACGTTGTTCGGTGAAACCAAATCGATCGACCTGGCGTCCGAGGGGTACACGAAACTCCTGGGCGGTGGCCGTGTGGACCGGGCGTACGAAATCAAGGTCGCAAACGCGTCCGACTCGGCCGTGCGCAAGGTCGAGGAGGCCGGCGGATCCGTCGTTCTCACAGCGTCGGAGGGCGCGAAGGACGAGGAGAAGGCCGGCGCCGCCGAAGGTGACGCATAAATAACGCGGCAGGTTTGCGCGGGATAGGAACTGGGGGCACCACGTGGCGGAAAAGGGACAAAGTCGTCTCTACTTGCTGAAGCCGCTCATCGAGAAGTGGCCGGCGGTCACCAAGCCTGAGGGCCACGTTGCGTTCCGGACCAAGATCTTCTGGGTCACGCTATGCCTCATCATCTATTACATTCTCACCAAGGTCCTGCTGTACGGTGTCAGCGAGACGCAGCTGGACGTGTTCGCGGGGTTCCGCGCCATCCTGGCCGGCGCCTCGGGTTCCATCATGCACTTGGGGATCGGGCCGATCGTCACCGGCTCGATCATCATGCAATTGTTCACGGGCGCCAAGATCATCAACTTGGACCTGACGGACTCGGACGACAAGGCGATCTACCAAGGCACGCAGAAGATCGTGGTCATGATCATGATCGTCGTCGAGTCGGTCCCGCAGGTCTTCGGCTTCTTGACGCCCGACACGCGCCTCATCGCCGACATCGGGACGGGGTGGGCGCGCACCGTCGTCGTGAGTCAGCTCGCGTTAGGAGCGCTGCTCGTGTTCCTAATGGACGAACTGATCTCGAAGTGGGGGATCGGTTCCGGTATCTCGCTCTTCATCGCGGCCGGTGTCAGCGAAGCGATCTTCACGGGGACGTTCAACTGGCAGCCGGTCGACCCGACACGCGACCTGAACGCTCTGAACAACCCGCCGTCCGGGACCCTGCCGAAGACGTTCTATGTGTTCAGCCAGCGGTCCATCAGCGAACTCGTCTACCAAGGAGGGTTCGAGGACGTCTTCATAGGAAACGCGGCGTTCCCCAACAGCGTGATCGCTCTTGTGGGGACGACGCTCGTGTTCTTCTTCGTCGTGTACGCGGAGTCGACCCGTATCGAGTTGCCGTTGGCGCACGGGAAGGTCCGCGGGGCGCGTGGCCGCTACCCGATCCGGCTCATCTACGCGTCGAACATCCCGGTCATCCTGATCGCGGCGCTGTTGGCGAACGTCAACCTGTTCGCGCTGCTGTTCACGACGCACCCGACGTTCAGTCAGACCCCGGTCATAGGCGGCGCGTGGTGGTTAGGCATCTATCCACCGGGACAGACGACCCCGGTAGGCGGGGGGGCCTGGTATTTGACCACCTTCACGGGCATGAACGAGTGGTTGTTGCCGCTGTTTGACCCGTCACGGTACGGGACGGTGCTCCAAGGGCATACGTTATGGCAGTTGGGCATCCGCATGCTGGTCTACTTCACGGTCTTCATCGCGGGGTCCGTCATGTTCGCCAAGTTCTGGATTGAGACGACCAACATGGGGCCGGAGGCCGTCGCGAAGCAGATCCAGTCCAGCGGCATGCAGATTCCCGGCTTCCGCCGCGACCCGCGTGTCCTGCGGCGCGTCCTCGACCGGTACATCCCGACCGTCACCGTCATCGGCGGTGCGGCCGTCGGGGCCCTGGCGGCGATCGCCGACATGATCGGCACCACGGGGCAGTCCACCGGCGTCGGCGTGTTGCTGACGGTGGGGATTCTGATCCGGTTGTACGAGCAGATCGCCAAGGAGCAGGCGATGGAGATGCATCCGGCGCTGCGGTCGTTCTTCGGGGCCGAGTAGGCCAAACCGTCGCAACGCTTTTCTACCCGGCACCCCGCTGGCACTCAAGGTTACGGTGGCACGGAAGGGGTCGAACCGGCGAAAATCTGTCCGCCCTCTTAGCGAGGGACCGACCGTACGCCGCGACGGTCCGGTCGCGCTCATCTTCTTCGAACTCCTGGTCCTTCTGGTGGCTGGCGTCGCCGGCTGGTATCATCTCTTCGCGTTCGTCCTGATCTTCACGATCGGGACGTTCGCGGCGATTGGGTTCGCCCGACGCGACGACCGCATGAGTTGGGGCCCGCCGCTGGCGGGCACGATCGTCCTCTTGGCGGGCATGCTGGGCGTCTTCGCCTATGAGGACGTCGTGGTACGCAGCGTCGAGGACACCGCCCTCGGGTTCCACCCGGCGACGGCGTTCCTGGTCTATTTGATCTGGCTGCCAGGCTTCTTCACGCTGGGCCTCACATACACGCTCACGTTCGAACGGTTGCGCCGCGCCGTCGCGCCGTCGCAACCCCGGGCGGAACCGACGGACTCGGGGGCCACCGCGTAATGCCCGACCCAGTGATCGTCGCGATTATGCTTGTGACGCTGGCGGCGACCCTCGGCATTGGCTTCTTCTCCTACTTGCGGGCGCGCAACATCACCGAGTATTTCGCCTACGGCCGGCGGCTGAAATGGGTGTTCCTCGGCCTGGCGATGTTCGCATCGATCCTCAGCGCCTTCAGTTTCATCGGCGGGCCCGGCCTCGTCTACGCGTTCGGAAGCGCCAGCCTCTGGATCCCGTTCAGCGCCACGATTGGCATCCCGTTGGCGTTCATCCTGGTCGGCCGGAAACTGCAACGGTTGGCCGGCGAGGACGACGAGGTCGTCACGTTGGCCGACGCGGCTTACAAGCGGTACGGCTCGCAGGGCGCGCGGGCGGCCGTCGCGCTGGGGATCCTCTTCGGGATCTTCGCGTACCTGGGCGCCCAGTTGCGTGGGGCGGCGTTCGTCTTGGAGCGCGTGTTCGAAATCGACTTCGGTCTCGCCTTCGTGATCGGCCTAATCATCATCATCATCTACCCGTTGGTCGGTGGCATCGTCGCCGGCATCAACACGGACGTCCTGCAAGGGACGATCATGGCGGTGGCCGCCGTCGCCGTCTTCGGGTTCGCCGTGGCGTCCGGAGGCGGCATGGATGTGATTACCGCCACCGTCGCGTCCGACAACGCGGACATGGTCGGCCCGTGGGGCACGTTGCCGGCGATCTTCGTGCTCAGCTGGTTTTTCGTCTTCACGATCGGCGTGGTGGGCATGCCGCATTCGACGAGCAAGTTCTTGATGCTCAAGGATGCCACGCAGTTGAAGCGCGGCATCCTGTTGGCGACGGGGACGTACGTCGTCGGTACGCTCGTCTGGTTGACGGTCGGCTTCGCCGTGCGCTCCCTGGTAATCCAAGGGGACATGGCGGCGTTGGCGGACCCGGACCAGGCGAGCCCGACGTTCTTGGCGGAGCAGGTCCCGTCGTGGCTGGCCGGCCTCGTGTTCGCAGGCCTGGCCAGCGCGATCCTCAGCACGGCGTCGACGTTCCTGAACGTGGGCGCCGCCACGTTGACGCGGGACTTGCCGGCGGCCATGGGCCGTCCGCTCAAGAACCCGATGCCGTGGGCGCGGTTCTGGACCGCGGCGCTCGGCGTCTTCGCCGGCGTCGTCGCCTGGTACAGCAACGAGTTCGTCGCCCTGCTCGGGGCCGTCGGCTTCGGGCTGCACGCCGCGGCGCTCGTGCCGGCGTTCGCCATCGGGTTGCATTGGCGCCGGTCGACCGGCGCCGGCGTGGTCGCCAGCGTCGCGACGACGATCGTCGGGTTCGGATACTTCTTCCTGGCCGACCAGATGGGGTTGGCCGCCAACCAGGGTTGGTGGCTCCCGTCGAGCGGCTTCTACTGGGTCGCGTTGATGATGATGGCGAGCATGCTCGTGTTCATCGTGGTCTCGTACCTGACGTCCCCGGGCGAAGACGCCGTCTTCGTCGAGGACGACCAGCGTGAAATCGAACCGGCTCTGCCGATGCCGGAACCCCGGCCGGTGCCTGGGCCAACGGCAGCAAAGGAGGCATAACAACATGCGGATTGCGGCAATGATGATGGCGGTCGCGTTCTTGGTGGCCGGGTGCGTAAGCCCCGATGCCGACACGGACAGACCTGGTGATGACGGGACGGACGGCACGGGTGAGTCTCCCTTGACGGAGAACGTCCCGCTGCCGACGGACATCGAATGGGTCCGGCTGCCGGACCTCTCGTTGCCGCGCGCGGAACACTGGGCGTGCAACTTCGACCACCGGATCTACGTCATCGGCGGGTACATCGTCGTGAGCACGGTCACCAACGAGGTGCCGACGTCCGGCGTGCCGGCCGGCGGCCCGCTGGCGCCGACCAACATGGTCGAGATCTACGATGCCAAGGCCAACGAGGTGGCGCTCGGTCCGGAGTTCCCGGTGAACGTGGACCACGCGCCGTGCGTCGGATACAACGGGACGATCTACGTCTTCGCCGGCTCGAACTCGCACATGATCGAACCGGACGGCGCAAACGAGTGGGTCCCCTTCACGCCCGCGCCCAACGGCCACAGCGCCGGCGACGCGGGCATCTGGGGCGACAAGATCATCCTCACCGGCGGATCCAGCTCGAAGGTCGACATCTACGACCCGGCGGCGGACTCGTGGACCACGGGCGAGGCGGAGATGCCCACGGACCGCGGGCACACGTCCGGCGACGTCGTGTTGGGCAAGTTCTACATGGCCGCAGGCGACACGGCCGGACACAGCGTCAACACCGAGGC
>CAZXJU010000034.1:0-12981 GCA_964641035.1 uncultured Halobacteriales archaeon
TGGCGCAAAGGCATCCGCTTCAGCAGCGCCCATTTGACGGCCGACCTGGGCAAGTGCGAGCGGCTGCACGGCCACACGTATGCCCTGCACGCCATCGTCGAAGGGCCGCAGGGCGAGAACCGGATCGTGATGGATTTCGTGGACGTCGTAGGCCATCTGCGGAAGATCGCCGACGAACTCGACCATCGGATCCTCATCCCGATGGAGGGTGGTCGGTACCAGGTCGATGCCCACGACGAGACGCTCACGATGCGTTTTGACGGCAAATCCTATACGTTCCCGCGCGGCGACTGCTACGAGCTTCCGGCCCCGTCATCGACGGCCGAAGACCTGGTCCAGCATGTCCTCGAACGATTCAAGTCGCGCGCCACGCTTCCCGACGGCGTGAGCCGGGTCCAGATCGGTGTCGACGAAGGCTACGGCCAGGGCGCCTGGGTCGATTGGCGCGCAGGGGAGGCGTGACGTGCCCCGCAACCGTCGCGCGGTGGTCCTGATCTCCGGCGGCCTCGATTCCGCCGTCGTCGGGACGATCGCCAAGTGCGAACGCTACGACCTCTTCTGCTTGACCGTCGAATACGGTCAGCGCCACGCCAAGGAGGTGGAACACGCACGACAGGTCGCAAACGCGCTGCGCGTCGAGGAACACAAGGTCATCCAGGTCCCGCTCAACGAGTTGGCCAAGAGCGCGTTGACCGACGAGGAGATCGACGTGCCCAAGGACCGGTCCGACGAAGAGATCGGCGCGGACATCCCGTCGACGTACGTCCCGGCCCGCAACACCGTGCTCCTGTCGCTCGCGTTGGCGTACGCGGAGACCGTGGAGGCCGACGCCGTGTTCATCGGTGCGCACTCCGAGGACTATTCCGGGTACCCGGACTGTCGGCCGGAGTTCATCGAAGCCTTCCAGGAGGTCGCCGACGTGGCCACGAAACAGGCCGTCGACGGCAAGCCCCCGAAGGTGTTCGCGCCGCTGCTGGACTGGGACAAGGTGAAGATCCTCGAGACCGGCATGGACCTGCGGGCCCCCATCAAGTTCACTTGGAGCTGCTACGAAGACGGGGACCAGCAATGCGGCCGGTGCGACGCGTGCCGCATCCGCCGTCGCGCCTTCGAGGCCGCCGGCGTGGACGACCCCGTCGGATACGCGGACGACAAGCCGCCGAAGAAGAAGGCGAAGAAGGGCACCAAGAAGACGCCGAAAAAGGGTGCCAAAAAGGCCAAGAAGAAGGGCGGCAAGTAGGGGCCGTCACGCGATGCCGAAGAAGCTCCGCCAAGTCCCCAAAGAGGTCATCCCGGGCACGTACGCCCCGGAGTTGGCTGCCGACCAGATCAGCCTCAACGAGGTCTACCGTTCCATCCAGGGCGAATGCGGCCGGATGGGACTACCGACCACGTTCGTCCGGACCAGCCACTGCCCCTTGCGGTGCACGTGGTGCGACAGCAAATACACGTTCTACGAAGGCACGGCGTGGTCGTTGGACGACGTCGTGGCAGAATGCGAGAAGCTTGGCGCCCGCAACGTGTGCCTCACGGGCGGCGAGCCGTTGGCGCAGGAGCAGGCCTTCACGCTGACCCGCCGCTTGGCCGACGCAGGGTTCACCGTCGAGATCGAGACCAGCGGCAGCGTCGACATCGCTCCCGTCAACCAGTGGCCGCCGGAGGTCCGCGACCGCGTCATGGTCAACCTGGACATCAAGTGCCCGATGTCGGCCATGACCGAACACAACCGGTGGGAGAACCTCGCCGAGTTGCGCGCCCATGACCAGGTCAAGTTCGTCATCGGTGACCGGGACGACTACGAGTACGCCCGCGACGTGCTGCAGAAGTACGAGATTCCCGGCACCGTCTGGATGAACCCAGTATGGGGGGTCTGCGAGCCGTCCGAGATCGCCGACTGGGTGCTTGGCGACGGACTCGACGTCCGCGTCGGCGTCCAACTCCACAAGTTCTTGTGGGGCGAGAAGCGAGGCGTCTGACGTCGGTTACCACGGCGGCCAGTTCTGAAGCGTCCGGACCAGCATGATCAGGCCCCACATCGACGCGAACAGGACGATCAGGCCACTGATGCGGGTGCCGGCATCCGGTTCCAGCCCATAGGACGGGTACTTGCGGAACGAATATACGCTCAACAAGACGGCCACGAAGAGGAACAACGGGCCGACCAGGCCGTTGGACAGGTCGGCCGCGTCGGTGGCCGCGAAGAAGAGGAAACCCAATGCGACGCCCCACGCGATGCTCTCGCCGCGTACGGCCGCAGGCATGTGGCGCCACACGTACTCGAGGGCGACCATGCTCGCGCCGAGGCCGAACGCGTACGCCGAGGCCGCCGACGCCAACAGGTGCGGGACGAGGACGGCGGCGATCAGGAACGCGACGGAGACCGGCCGTCCCCACTTCGCGAAACGGACGTCCATCTCCGCGACATCCATCCGTTCGGGGCCGCCGCGTCGGACCTCGCCCGCCGTCGGCGGCAATTCTCGAACCTCGGACACGCGCCGCCATACTCAGGCCGGGCCTAAAAATTGGTCGTCTACGGCCGTCGCCCACGCGCATGGACCATCGCGGCGGCCGCAGCGGCCACCAGACCGACGGCCACGAAGGAGGGTGCGGCCAGCTTCGGGTCCTCGCCGCCGGTGTCCTCGCCGTCCTCGGGCGTGACGCCGACGCCGAGCAAGGCGAACATGCCAAGCTCACGGTGGCCCTGCACGTCGCACCAGACCTCCAGCACGGTGCCTTCCTCCATCTGGAACGTGGCGAAAAGGTTCCCGTCCTGGCCGGGCTGCAGGGTGTCGGAACTGAAGAGAACCTCGCGGTTGGCGTCACCTTGGGCGCCGTAGGTGCCGACGAAGAAGTTGTGCGGTGCGTTCGGGCCGTCGTTGCGAATCTGGAACTCGACCGTCTGACCGGCCTCCACGACGAACGGCGGCGCGTCGCCGTCGGCGATCCCCCATTCGTGTAGGGAGACCGATTGCGTCGAATCGGCGGTCTGGTTACCGGTCTGGTTGCCCGACGGTGGCGGCGTCGTCTCCGGCTCCTCCTCAGCGGGCGCCGCCGGTTCGCCATACGGCTGCTCCTGGCTGCCGGCGGCGAACACGATGAGGTCGGCGTTCATCTGGCCGTGCGCCGCACCGCAGAACTGGAAGCATTGGACCGTGTAGTTGCCCGGTTCCTCGATTGCGAACCAGACGTAGTTCTCGCGGCCCGGCAACGCATCCACTTTCACGGGCACGCCTTGGATTCCGAAGGCATGGATGACATCCGTCGAGATGACACGCACGCCGACGACGACGTCCTCCTGGACGCGCAGCGACTCGCTTTGGGTGCCGTCCGGATACGTGAAAAGCCAGGAGAACTGCGACGCCTGGGCCGTGACCTCGAATTCGGCGTCCGGCGCGCCGTCGCCTTCAAGTTCGACCAAGGCGTTGTACGAGATGACCAGAAGCCACGCCATGACCAACGCCGGGGCGATCGTCCAGGCGATCTCGAGTTTGTTGTTGCCGTGCGTCTGGTCGGGCGAGTCCTTCGGGCTGTCCTTGCGGCGCCGGAACTTGATCAGCGCATAGATCAGAAGGATCCAAACGAACGCGCCGATGACCACCGACACCCAGACGACCTGTTCGACGATGGGGTCGATGATGTCGTTGGGCGACCGGACATCGTCGCCTTGCGCCATCGCGATTGTCGGGACGATGCCGGCCAGCATGAGGACCGCCGCCATCGCGACGAGGACCCGTGAGAACCCCACGGCCGCGCCAAACCAGGTGTGCCATAAAAAGTTTTCACGGCGCGCCGGCCGGGCCGGCGCTCCCGCCGACGAGCGAGGTGGAAACTATTTTGTACCGCACCGGATTGTGGCGCCCGGCGCGCTGGTCCGGAAGGGTTCAGGGGTCCGGAGCGGCGTCGACCGGAGCACGGTGCGGATGGAATCCGAGGGGTACGTGAAGCAGCCGAGCAAGCTCAAGCAATGGCTGTTCACCACCGACCACAAGAAGATCGGCATCCTCTACATCGTGACCGCCTGGATCGCCTTCTTCGTCGGCGGGCTCATGGCGCTCCTGGTACGCCTGGAGCACATCGATCCGCAACAAGGCTCGTGGGTGTACACGGACACCTACATGGAGCTCTTCACGGTCCATGCGATCACGATGATCTTCATGTTCGTCATGCCGATGAGCGCCGGCTTCGGGAACTACTTCGTCCCCATCCAGATCGGCGCGAAGGACATGGCGTACCCCCGCATCAACGCGTTCTCCTACTGGCTCATCCCGCCCGGCATCCTGATGATCTGGATCGGGTTCGTCTTCCGGATCTTCGGATGGTTCGAGAACATCCGGCCGGTCAAGGCCGGCTGGTTCGCCTACGTGCCGCTGTCGGACAGCGCCTTCAGCCCGGGCCTGGGCGCCGACCTATGGATCATGGGCTTGGTCCTCTTAGGCACCGCATCCCTGCTCGGCGCGATCAACTTCATCACGACCATCATCAAGCTGCGCAAACCCGGGATGACGATGCACCACATCCCGCTCTTCGTATGGTCGATGCTGGTCACCGCCGTGCTCCTGCTCCTGGCGACGCCGTCGATCACGGCGGCCCTGGCGCTGCTCCTGATGGACCGGACGTTCGGCACCGCCTTCTTCGATCCGACACTCGGAGGGAACGTGCTCACCTGGCAGCACCTATTCTGGTTCTTCGGCCACCCGGAAGTCTACATCCTCATCCTCCCGGCCATGGGCATGATCAACGAGGTCCTGCCCCGCATGGTGCGCAAACCAATCTTCGGGTACCACGCGATGGCATGGTCGATGATCGCCATCGGGTTCCTCGGCTTCACCGTCTGGGTCCACCACATGTTCACCACCGGCCTCGACCCAAGGTTCCGGACCGCGTTCATGGCGATGACGATGGCCATCGCGATCCCGACCGGCGTCAAGATCTTCAGTTGGTTAGCCACGATGTGGAACGGGGTGATACGATTCAAGGCGCCCCTGTTGTTCGCCGTCGGCTTCATCGGCCTCTTCGTCATCGGGGGCATCAACGGCGTCTTCACCGCCTCGATCCCCGTCGACTACGCGCTGCATGACACGTACTGGGTGGTCAGCCACATCCACTACGTCCTCTTCGGCGGCGCCGCCATGGGCCTCTTCGCCGGCATGTACTACTGGTGGCCGGTGCTCTTCAAGAAGATGTACAGCGAGAAGATCGCGCTCATCCACTTCGTGCTCACCTTCATCGGTATGAACATCGTCTTCTTCACGATGCACTTCCTCGGCCTGCAGGGCATGCCGCGCGGCGCGGCCGGGTACGACCCGGCGCTCACCGGCCTCAACCAATTGACGTCAGCCGGCGCGTTCCTCCTGGGCTTCGCCCAGCTCTTCTTCCTCTACAACGTCTACTGGAGCATCCGGTACGGGCCCAAGGCCGGCCCGAACCCGTGGGAAGCCGGCGAAGAGTGCTTCGAATTCCACCCCGAACCCACGCCATCGCACCCGATGGGCGGCCCCACGCCCGTGGCCGCCAGCGAATCGTCATCCAGCTCGGTGACGGGCGGCGAGAGGTAGGTCATGCGTCTTCGCAACCTCGCCCTGGGCACGACGGTCGCGACCTACCTGCTCATGATGTTGGGCAGCTACGTCAAGTCGATCGGCGCCCGGTTCGCGTGCCCCGACTGGCCTCTGTGCTATGGCCAAGTCTTCCCGCCCTTCTCCATCCCACCCGACTACCCGGCCACCCAGTTCCAGGCCGTCACAGAATGGCTTCACCGTTCCGTCGCGCTGGCCGTCGTCGCGCTGACCGTCTGGCTCTTCATCGAGGCGCGACGCCGCTACAAGGAAGACCCGAAGATCCTCAACCTGAGCGCGCTGGCGCTCGGCCTGTTGCTTACCCAAGTCGTCCTCGGCGCGGCCACCGTCGAGATGACCAGCGACTTCATCAGCGTCATGCACCTGGGCATGGCCACCGCGTTCTTCGCCAGCCTCGTCGTGCTCACGACGCTCTCATGGCGCCTGCCCGACCCCAAGACGACGATCCATGCCGAACCCGGAAAAGCCCCGACACCACGGGACACCGGTCGCGGCGCCCGGGACCAGGAGCCCCCGACCAAATCGTCGATGACGCGACGCGTCGTCGACTACGTGAGCATCCTCAAACCCCGCATCCAGACGCTCTTGCTCGTGTCGGCGCTCACGGCGATGCTCGTGGCCGTCGGCACCAACCTCGACCCGTGGCTCGTCACCGCGACCCTGGTCGGCGGCGCCTTGTCGGCCGGCGCCGGCAACGCGTTCAACATGTACCTCGAACGCGACATCGACGCGTTGATGACGCGCACACGCAACCGCCCCATCCCGTCCGGCCGCGTGCCGGCGTCCAACGTCTTCGTGTACGGCGTCTGCCTGGCGATGGTCAGCTTCGTCATCCTCGCCACGTTCGTGAACCTCCTGGCGGCCGTGCTGGCGCTGACCGGCGCCGTGTTCTACGTGCTCGTCTACACGATCTGGCTCAAACGCACCCGGGCCAGCAACATCGTGATCGGCGGCGCCGCCGGATCGTTTCCCGTACTCGTCGGATGGGCCGCCGTCACCGGGGAAGTGACGATGCCCGCGCTCATCCTCGGGTTCGTCGTGTTCCTCTGGACGCCGCCGCACTTCTGGGCGATCGCCATCTTCCGCAAGCAGGAATACGCAGCGGCCAAAATCCCCATGCTCCCCGTCGTCAAGGGCGACCACGTCACCAGCCAACAGATCTTCCTGTACGCCGTCGCGACGGTCGTCTGCAGCACCCTCATCTGGTTCTACGGGCTGGTGAGCCCCGTCTACCTGCTGGTGGCGATGATGCTCGGAGCCGTCTTCGTATGGATGGCGTTCCAGAACCTGCGCGACGCAACACCCCAACGGGCGTACCGGCTGTTCCGCTACTCGATCATGTACCTGGGGTTCGTCTTCTTGGCCATGGCCGCCGACGTGGTGCTCGTGCAGCCGTGGCTGGCCGCGTAAGGCGGCAACCTTAAGCGAATCGGCCAGCATACGCGGCGTCGTCGCATGACCACCGAAGAACATTCCCACCCCCGGCGGGCCCAACGCGCAAAACGCATCGCCCAGACCGTGGCGGTCGTCGGCTTCCTGAGCCTCCTGGCCGGGATGGCCTACCTGTTTGCCGGCATGACCGCCGGCGGCGGGTGGCCAGTGGCGCTGATCCCGGCCGGCGCGACGGCGATGCTCCTGGCCGCCATCTGGTACTTCTCATACATGGAGCAGCTTGAACCGGAGATGTACGAACACGACGTGAACGTCCCCGCCGAGCCGAAAGAGTAGGCGATCGGTTCCACGTCGCCGGTCGCGGCCCGTCTAGACGACCTGCAGGTAGATGATGGCGAACAGCAGGATCCAGACGATGTCGACGAAGTGCCAGTAGATGGCGGCGGCCGTCACGGCCGTGTGCCGTTCCGGGCCGAACTGCCCGCGTAGGCCGCGCACGAAGATGATGGCCAGGAAGATGAGGCCGCCGAACACGTGCACGCCGTGCGTGCCCGTCAGGATGTAGAACGTGGAGGCGAAGATGCCGTGGCTGAGGGTGACGCCCTCGGAGACCAAGGTGATGTACTCCATCATCTGGATGACGAGGAACACGGCGCCGAGGATGATTGCGCCCAGGAAGCCCAGGATGAATCCCTTCCGGTTGTTCTTCTTCAACTGCATCTCGCCCAGATGCATCACGAAGCCGCTGGTGACCAGGATCGCCGTGTTGATCGCGGTCGCCATGACCGGCAGGTGGACGTCGCCGGGCGGCCACGCGCCGACCGCCTCCGCCTTGGCGGCAAAGTAGGTGGCGAACAATGCGCCGAACAGGACGACTTCCGTCGCCAGGAAGAGCCATATCCCCCACCATCCGGTGGATTTCTCGCCGATCGTCGCCTCGGTAAGCGGATTGGGACCCCCGGGCCACTTCAGGGTGTCCTCACGGATCCATCCGACCAGCCCCATCAGGACCAGCAGGCCGCCGATCGTGAGAATCACGTCCCCCGCGTACCCTTCGCCGTTGAACGTGATGATGCCGATGGCGAACAGCGGTGCGGCGATCAGGCCGACGAACAAGGGCCACGGGCTCAGGTGGTGATGCTCCTCATGCGGCTCGCCTTCACCCGTCCGGGCCGCGTAGGGGACGTCCAAGTCCGTCATCGGTTGGTTCCGCCTCGCGCCGCCCAACACGGGACCGGATAAAACTGTTATTCACTCGTGGCGGGTCCAGGCAGGAAGTAGACGGTGCCGTGGTCGCTGCGCGTCGCCAGCACGCCCTCTTCGACCAGCCCGACGATCCTCTCAAGCGTCTCGGATTCGGTGGCCGCCTGCGCATCGCCGTCGAGTGCGTCCAAGAGTTCGTGGGTCGCCAACGGGCGGCCCGCTTCGTCGAGGGCCGCCAGCACCGCTTCAGCCAGGCCGGTGGAATCCATGGTAGGCCTGCGGTACGCGCCGGCGGCGTTAAGTCGTTCCGGCGGCACCCCCATAAGACGGGTCACGCATCCATGCCTGATGGCCGAACGCGGGGTCGTGGTGACCGTCGGCGACGAACTGTTGGCCGGTTTCACGTTGGACACCAACGCACACTGGCTGGCCGAACGACTTCGTCGACGGGGCGTCCGGCTCATCGCCCGGGAGACGGTTCCCGACGACGCGGCGGCGATCGCGGAGGCCATACGTCGCAACCTGACGGGCCGGGAGGCGGACCTCGTCGTGGTCGTAGGCGGCATCGGCCCGACGCCCGACGACCGCACGTACGAGGGGGTCGCCCGGGGCCTCGGCCGGCCGTTGGAGCTGACGGAGTCGAACCGGCGATGGATCGAGGAGCGTGTCCGCTCCCAGAAGTACGCCGAAGAGCTGCTTGCCGGCGACGAGACCCGCGAGGCGATCCTTCGCATGGCGCGCCTTCCCGAAGGGGCCGAACCGTTGACGAACCGGGTCGGTTCGGCGCTCGGCGCGTGGATCGAGGTGGACGGGGCCGTCGTCGTGGTGGTCCCCGGCGTGCCCGTGGAGATGAAAGCGATGGTCGAGGCGCACGTCCTGGGCCGGTTGGGCGCCGCGAAGGCGGAGGACGTGGTCGAGGTGGAGGTGCGTGGCGAGGAGGCTCGGTGGTGGCCGGTGCTTCAACGCATCGAGAAGGAGTTTCCGGAGGTCCGCGTCGGTTCCTATCCGCAGGACGGCGGCGGACGGATCGTGTTGCGCGTCATCGGTCCGCCGGAGGCGGCAGCGCACGCGGCCCAACGGTTGCGGGACGACGACCCGCAGCGGCCGGGACGTTCGGGCGGCTAGTTTCCGGCGTCGGCGCTTTCCGACTCCGACTTGGAACCGTTCATCCGGGCAAAATACTCGGACAGGGCGTCGGAGACGACGTCGCTGATGTTCTGGTTGGAGGTGATCTTGACGAAATGCAGGCTCAACAGGTGACGTACAGGCACCTTGACCTTAATCTCCTTCAACGCATTCAGGTCCTGCTTCTTGCGTCCCATTAGGTCGTCATCGGTCAACACTGTGTTTCGCTCTCCCTCGCCCCTTTTCCGCCTTGACGGTCCATTGGGCCCGCCTCCCCACGGTTTAGGCGCGTAGAACTATCTTTTGTGCCCCCTTTCTATTTGAACGTTGCTTGAAGTGGAAAAGGCCACGCCCGTCCATGGGAGGCTTCGTTGGGCGAATTAAGGGTCAGCCGGTTGCCGTCACGGGGGTCCGGCGGGCCTTGACGTGCCGACGGACGCGGCGCGCTCCGAAGACGGCACCGATGCCGACCAAGGCGAATTCGGCCGCCTGGATCGCGAAGACCGCGGCGTCGAAGTGCGCGCGGCCGGTGAGGGTGACGTCGGCGGTGGTGCCGCGCGGCAGGTCGATTCGGACCGCGTGCCGCCCGTCGACCCGCAGGTTCTCCACGCGGCCGTTCGGGTCGGAGCCGGTGACGGCCAGGGTGTCAGGGTAGACAATCGTGTATTCGAGGTCCCACAGGCCGTCGTTGGTCAGTTCGAACGAGTCCTGGGTGGGGACGATCATGCCGATGCCGCGGGCCATGGAGGAGGCGACGAGGTTGTCCTTGACGGCCACCGGGACGGCGCTGGTGGCGCGGACGACCAGGGGCGCGACGGTCCGCCCGTCGGCGCCGCCGATGGGGGCTGCGGCGCTCTCGGCGAACGCGTGGTCGTCGAACTCGACTACCGTCTCGTTGCCGAAGGCGTTCTGGATGCCGCGGGTCACGAGCCGTTCGAAGAACGCCTCGACGTCCGCCGGGTGCACGACGCGGGCGGCGAACGCCACGCGGAGCACGTCCGCGCTCATGTGGTCCATCGTGAGGCCTTCCGGGAGCGGGTAATCGTCGAAGTAGCGGCCTTCGAGGCTGGTGACCTGAATCTCGAGGTCGAGGCGTCCGGCGAACTGGCCGGGGGCGAAGGGGACGGATTGGCGCAGTAGGCTTGTCTGGTCCTCGACGAAGAACCCGATGCGGACCAATGGGCCGCGGAGGACGTCGGCGGGCACTTGGTCCGGGTCGAGCCGGACGGAGAAGCGGATCGGTAGCGTGCGGGCGGTCCCGTTGGCCATGTTGTCAAGCCCGACTTCCAACCGGTCGGTCTCCGGTCCGGTCGGCCCTTGCAGCCGGAGGTGGTCGGGGACTTGGACGATGACCGTGACGGAGGTGCCGGGCGAGACCGTCAACGTCTCTTCCAGGACGTACATGCCGCCGCTGGTGAGGAACGCGGAGGCCGCCGTGGCGACGTCGATGCCGTCCAGGGCCGGCAGGCCGAGGTACGCTGCGGTGAAGGCGACCTGGGCCTGCGCGAAGACGCGCACCGGTGGCCGGTACGGGTCCTCGTCCAGCTGCGGGCCGCCGTAGTCGTAGGCGACGCCGGCGACCGTGACGTCGGCGTCCGGGAACGTGCGTTCCAGTTCGGCTTGGATGCGGCGTTCGACGGTTTCCTCGAACACGTCGCGGTTCGGGGAGCTGCGGATCGCTTGGGCCGGCAAGGAGCGTTCCAAGCCCAAGTCGACCTCGTAGACCGCCAACCCGATGTCGACCTGGAAGCCGGACAGGTCGTCGTCCAGGCGGACGTGGTATTGGGCCTCGATGGCCTCGGATGCGTTGGGTGTCGGGTCGCCGGGCACCGCGGGCAACGACGGGGGCGCCGTCGGCAGCGGTAGCGCGGCGACGGTCGGGACGATCAACGGCAGGATGAGAAGCAACAACAGCGGGCGGTAAGTCACGTGTAGACCTTGCCGGCCACGCCTTCATAAGGTCCCGAAGAGTGGAGCTTGGGAGAAGGCGGTCCATAGGCCTTCACGGCGAAACGGTAAGAGGCCGGAACCGGCAAGAGGCCGACCCTCCGAAGGTCCGATTCGGCGCTTCACCGGATGTCGACGGCGCCGCCGATCGACTGGTCAGGGTTCCGTGCGCGCGAGAAAAAGACGGCGGCCCGGGGGACGAGAACGGTCGTGGCTCAGACGTCGGCGGCGTCGACGGGGGCGGCGCCACGTAGCCAGATCCGGTACCGGAGCAGGAGACTGGCCTGACGGACGTATTTCTTCTCTTCCTCGTTGGAGGGGATCCCAGCGATTCCCAGGAGGATGTCGGCCGGTGGCCGGTCGTTCCGCAATTGGCGCATAGGATCCTGTTGGCCCGCCACGGGGTTAAGGAGGTTGGTAATCCCCTTTGCACCATGAGCCCGGTTTGCGCAGGATGCCGTAGCCGGAGAAACTACCGAGGGGAATTTCGGCCCTTGGGCGGAGGTGCCATGTGCCGCCAGACCCGCCTTTAAGTGCAAGATTCGACAACATTAGGATACAGGGACCGCGGCCGACGCGGACCCAAGGGAGATACCCACGATGGACCAAGCACCGACCGACGGCGACGACCCGCGCATGGAAGAGCTCAAAGAAGTCAAGTTCGTGATTCCAGTAAAACATCACGTCAACCTGCATTCTTGGAAGCTGTTGCAGAACGAGACGATCAGCAAGACGGTCTCGCGCGCGTTGAACGAGTATTTCGAACGGCACGGGTCGGAGCTTCCGCCGGCCGGTTCCACCCTCTGAGCGCCAGTCCGCAGCACAAACAAATAAGACCGAGGCCGTATCCTCGGCCCGGCTCCTACCGGCGCATTGCCGGAAGGGCCGGAGCGCCGTCGGATGCTCGAAGTCCCGGAAGACACCTTGGCCTGCTTGGAGAAGGTCGAAGACCTGCTCCACCAGTGCCTGGCTGACGGGACGGAAACGGGACGCGTCGCGTACCGGACCGTCGAGGCCGGCGGAAAGCGACTCCGCCCCCTTCTCGTACTCCTTGGCTGTCAAGCCGCCGGCGGCCCGGTCACGGACCGGGTCCTCCGCGTGGCCGCTGGCGTCGAGCTCATCCACACGGCGAGCCTGATCCATGACGACATCATGGACAAGGCGAAGCTGCGGCGCGGCGAGCCGACGGTGGCCGCCCAGAAAGGCACGGCACGCGCCATCACCGTCGGCGACTACCTCTTCGTGAAAGGCTACCAGCTGGCCGCCATGGACCTGGACGCCGAGACGATTAATCGCGTCGCCGAGGCGTGTTCCCTCTTGGCCGAGGGGCAGTACAAGGAGGAGGACCTCAAGGAGAACCCCTCCGACGCCGACCTGTACTTTTACGTCGTCGAGAACAAGACCGCCGGCTTCATCGCCGCGTGCGCCGAGATCGGCGCCCAACTGGGCGGGGCCGACGGACAGCGCCGCACGGCGTTCCGCGAGTTCGGGTACAACCTCGGCGTCGCCTTCCAGCTCATCGACGACGTGTTGGACGCCACCGGCTCGGTCGAGACGCTTGGCAAGGACGTCGGCAGCGACGTGCGCAACGGCGCCAAGGGCGGCCCCGCCGTCTTCGCGTTGCAATCCGGACACGCCCGTCTGGGCCAACTCATCAAGGACCTCTACGCCACGAAAGGGGTCGAACGGACCAAGGAACTGGCGGAAGTGTTCGCCGCTCGCGCCCGCGAAGCGGCCG
>CAZXJU010000035.1:0-12797 GCA_964641035.1 uncultured Halobacteriales archaeon
GGATCCCGAACGTGGGTTCTTCTGCTGCCGCGACGCCGCGACCGTGACCGACCGCATGCCGGACGACGGCAGCGCCCGCCACGCCGTGGCCACCGGCGGCCGACACGCCAACGGAACCTTGGAGCTTTCGAGCCGCGCTCCGTTCGCCGCAGTCAACGACGGCGGGCAGGTCGTCCGGTTCGACCTCACGGTGGCCAACCCGGGCGCGCCACGCAACGCGACGCTAAGCCTCCTCGACGTGCCGGCGGAGTGGGAGACCCGCCTGACGCCCGAGATCCACCTGTCCTCGGGCTCGACGAACCTCACCGTGCACGTGCAGACGGGCCCAGGCCATCGCCACGACGTGACCAATGAATTCACCGCGCGTGTGGAGGACGAGCAGGGCCAATGGGCCACGGCGCTCCTGGGCGTCCACTGGCTGACGGTCCCCCAGCCCACCGGGCACCACTTCCGGCTCTTCCTGCACAGCCGCCCGGAAGCCAACCAGTTCACGCCGGTCCTCCAGGCGCTCGGGTACGCGCCCGGGGCTCTCGTGATGAACACCCTTCTGGAGGACCCCGACGACGCGGACGTCCCCGTGGACAGTACGCACAGCGAGTTCGGCGGCGGCCAGTCCCGCTGGAGCGTCTGCCTCGTGCCGGGCCCCGCCGTCCCCTTCGCCTTCAACACGACGTCGATCGGTTCGCTCGAGGTCCACCTGTCGGCCGAACGCCCCTACGGCGAGGTGGCCCTGTCCGGCGAACTGCGGCTCTACGGCCCGGGCCCGGCCGCCGGCTGCGACGCCGACGCGCTGGCCGAGCGCGACCCCCTCGTGCTGGCGCGAATCCAGCCGGTCGGGCCCAAGCAGGTGGACCAGGCGACAGCCTTCGAGGGGACCCTCGTGCCCACGGAAGAAGCCGTACACGTGCCCCACGCGCCCGGGTCCGTGCTGCTGCTCGAGCTCGTCGCGGACTACCCCGTGCCGGACTCGCAGGCGCCCGGACCCCTCGCGTTGGAACCGGGAGGCGCGCTCTTCTTGCCCCTGGTGGACCCGGCGCCCGACCGCCTGCCGGCACCGGCCGGAGAGCCGCCGGCCCCGTCCGCAGGACCCGAGGAGCAGCCGGCCGAGACGACCCCGACGCTGTCGGCACTCGTCGTGGTCGCCGCGTTCCTGACGGTCCTGGCTCGGCGGCGCCGCTGAGGATGCCTCCAACCCCCGCGTCGAGTGTACGGCTGTCGGACGCGGGATCGGCTCCCCACGCGTCGGCGCAAACCCTTAAGGAGAACCGTGGTCTCCGACGCGACGGATGGACCCACTTCTCTCCTTGTCCAACCAGCGCGCCTACTTCAAGGAGGCCGGCCCGAAGCGGTTGGACGAGGACCTGGGCCACCAACCATGGTTCTGGGCCCTTCCCAAACAAGGACAAGACGCCGACAAGGCCCGCCGGCGAATCCTGAAGGCCGTCGAAGACACGCGCGACGACACGGGCGTCCTCGACCTTGACGAGTCGCCGCCGCTGGCGAAGATCCGCGACGTCGGCGAATTGACGACCGTCCGCAGCTTCGTCGACTTCGACCGCGAACGCGCCGCGTTCCCCGTAAGCGCCAAACGCTCGTGGTTCGTCCCGCAGATCAGCGACGAGCTGTTCTTCCGCCACGACGTCTACACCGCCGAGCACGACGTGCCGTACCAGCAGCGCGCCTGCGTGGACCTGGCCGCCCAGGACAAGGCCTGGGTCTTCGACACCGGCGGCAAGAAGACGAAACTCAAGGTACTCGTCTACGACATCGAGACGACCGAGTTCGGCACGAGCCGCGCGCAGGAGCACCCGATCGACATGATCGGCTGGAGCGAGTTCGAACTCGGCTACGAGGCCGCCAAGGACCTCGACGAGGAAGAGTTCCACTTCGACCTGACCGACCCGCTTCCCGACTGGTCGGAGCTCGACGTCGAACAGTCCGTGGCCCACACGTGGGACGAAGAGGTCGACCACCTGCTCAAGTTCATCAAGCGGGTGCCGACGTACGACGTGATCAGCGGCCACAACATCCTCGGGTTTGACAACCTGAAGGTCGCCGAACGCATCGAGACCGCGCTTTCCAAGAACAAGAAGGAAGAGAACCTCAACAAGGGCCACGTCCGCACCTTCGAAGAGTTCCTGGAGACGTGGGCGACCAAGGACCGCAACTTCACCTTCGGCTCGAGCCAAGACATCGTCACCTTCCACCCCACCAGCCTCGACACGCTGCACGCGGCGCGCAAATTCTACTTCTTCCTCGACGACTTCACTCTCAAAGGCCTCGCACCGTTCCTCGGCGTCAAGATTCCCGACCGCGTCTACATCAGCCCGCAGGACCTCGCGCTCGACGACCCACGCACGCTCAAGTACAACAAGCACGACATCCAGGAGCAGTTGGGCGTCACCATGGCGCTCATCGGCCAGGCGCTGCCGCTATCGTTCACCGTCGGCTGGACGCTCGAGGAGCTCCTGACCGGCGGCAACACGAAGATGTGGGACCACGTGGCGGCGATCCGGTGCGCCCGCGAGAGGAAGCTGTTGCCCGCCACGTGCCGCGCCCAGTCCGTGGCCACCACTGTCCTCAAACGCGTCGGCACCGCGCCCCGCGTCGACGCCGTCGTCCGGGACGCCCAGTCGATCCCGCCCGACCAGCGTGGCGAACGCTACGAGAAGGAGTACCTCCGCGTCGCCAAGTACGGCGACGAGATGCCGACATGGATGCTGACGCCCGAGGCGATCGTCAACCCCAACGCCGTGTCCGGCGTCAACGGCGACTCCGACGGCGACGAGGACGAGGAGACGTTGAGCTACGCGATCGCCGGCGGCATGACGATCCATCCCCAGAAGGTCGGCAGCCACTTCGTGCCGTGGTGGCACGTGGTCGCCGCGGACGTCGGGGCGATGTACCCAACGATCCTGCGGGCCAAGAACCTCGGGGCCGACACGGTGCGCCTGGCGCGCAAGGACAACGGCGAGGAACCCGACGACTGGATCTTCCTCTTCCGCATGGCCGACACGTTCGTCGCCGACGACCGGTTCCACACCCGGCCGCCCGAGGAGGAGGACGGGTTCGTCGAACGCGACGACGGCGTCTTCGTCGGCGTCAAGGTGCGCAAGGAGCCGGGCGCCGTGCCGCGCGCCATGGGCGGCATCATGAAGATCGCGACGCAGATCAAGAAGGAGTTGGCCGCCCTCGACGAGGACGCGGACG
Source organism: uncultured Halobacteriales archaeon (assembly GCA_964641035.1). Lineage (GTDB taxonomy): Archaea > Thermoplasmatota > E2 > JACPAO01 > JACPAO01 > CAZXJU01. The sequence goes on from CAZXJU010000035.1 coordinate 3,211, forward strand.
CGTCGAAGGCCGACATCCAACGCAAGAAGAACCAGTACGCCTCGATCAAGGCCGCCCGGAACGCCGGCACGCACGGCATCATGGTCGCCGTCAACGTCAGCTGCCGCCAGTTCAACCTGTGGGCCGGCGCCAACATCACCACGATCGGCCAACGGATCCTGCACGACTCGCTCGGGATTCTCGAAGAACGAGGCGCAAGAGTTATATATGGCGATACGGACGGTATATATATCGGTGCCGGCCGTAGCGGCAAGAACCTGATGGACGTCTCGGAGGCATTGGGCGTCGATTTCGACCCCAAGGAGGAGTCTTGGATCATCCACCCCGACGACGCGGTGGCCGCGATCGAGGAGTGCAACACGCAGTGGCGCAAGCGGCTCAACTATCCCGAGTTCGAGTTGGAGCCGGAGCACCACGCGGCCATGGTGTTCGTGGTCCACAAGAACTACCTCATCTTCGACGTCAAAGGCGGCCAGCTGCGGATGACGACCAAGGGCAACAACTTCCGCGGCTCCGACAAGGCGCCCATCGCGCAGAAACTCCTGGCGGACATCATGCGGCGGGCGTTGACCGACGTCATCGAGTGGCAGGACGAGGAGACGGCGCGCGAAGCGATGAAGGCCTCCATCAAGAAGGCGACGCGGGACGTCGTCAAGGACCTCGACATGAGCCAGGTCGAACTGGACGACCTGACGCTGCGGCAACTGGTGAAACCGATCCGGTCGTACAAGGGGAACCCGGACGGTTCACACTCGATCTGGCAGAAGCGGACCGAGGCGCTGGAGAAGGTGATCGGTGAGAAGATCACGGCACCGCGCAAATTCAAGTTCGTGGTGACCAAGGACCCGCTTCCCGGAATCGAGAAGCCGTCGAAGACCGGCATCAAGCCATTGGACTACATGTACCCGCTCGATCAGCTGAAATCACAGGACGACATCGACTTGGACTGGTACCGGGACATGATGGAAAAGTACATCCGAGGCGCGTTCGGGTTCGACGACCTGGAGTTGCACACGCAGCGCGGCCTCGACGCGTGGATGTGATCGATGACACAGCAACCGGCCGACGATCCGGACCGCCGCGTCTCCTTTTCGTATGGCGAGGAGGACTACCGCGCGATGCTCCGATGGTACCATTGGGTCCACAAGCGCGCATGGACGTTCCGGACGATCACCATCTTCGCGCTCATCCTCTTCGGGACGGCCGTCGCCGTCTACTTGTTCTTCCTGTGGGTGGACGGCAGGCCGTGGCCGACGGGAACCCCGGCGGTGGCGGGCGCGGCGGTGGGCCTGGTCGCCGCGTTCGCCGCGGCCAGCCTCGTCTTCGTGGTCTCGCTGCGGCGCCAGGCGTCGCGGATCCACGAACGGTCGGCGCACGGCGACATCCCGCCCGGCGAGGTGCGGCTGACGGCGGCCGGCATCGAACTGCGCCAAGGCGGCGATTCGACGAAGATCGGGTGGGAAGCCTTCGAGGCCGTGGAGACGACCGACGACTTCGTCTTCCTGGTCTTGGGCGCGGAGCAGGCGATCGGCGTGCCGACGCGTGCGTTCCGTGACGGCCAGCACGTGCGGGTCTTCGCAAAGACGGCGCGGCGTCTTTGGCAAGCGCAGACCGGCGCCCGCTAGCCCAAGCGACACAACGCTTTTGAAGCCCGCCGCGTCGTCTTGGGTCAATGAACCCGAAACTTTCCAGTCTGCTCATGGTCGCCGCGTTCCTGACCGCCGGCGTGCTCGCCGGATGCCTGGACGCGGACGACGGCGGCGAAACGATGCAATCCGATGAGGAGACGGAGGTCGTGGCGCCCGAACGGGACCCGACGTCGCCTCTCTTCAAGCCGCACGTCGTCGTCGCGGTCGTCGACACGGGCAACAACCCGTACCACTCCGAATACGTCGAACAGTACGACCGTAACGACCCCGCGACGTACATCACGGGCTACCCGGACGACGTGGTCGCGTTGGAGCTCTCCGATTGGCAGGAGGCCGCCGACGGGCCCTCCAACCGGGACACGAACGACACGGATCTTTGGGAGCAGACGGAGCCGGGGACGCTGTACCGGTTCGTCGGCACGAAGATCGTCGGCCACATCAGCTTCTCCGGCGCGTTGCCCGGCTCGGGCCACGGGACGATGACGTCGTCGCGCGCTACTGGCAACACGGTCAGCGTCGGCGGGCCGGCGATCCGGCTCGTGCACGTCCAGGGCTTCTCGGAGGAAGGGGTCCGGTGGGCGGCGGACCAGCCGTGGATCGACATGATCTCCATCTCCAGTGGGTTGAGCGCCGGCGGTCTCGTGCCGGGCGCGGCCAACGTATTGACGCAAAGCGGCATGGAGACGTTCCAATATGCGGCGCACAAGAAGCCGTTCTTCGCATCCTCCGGAAACGGCGTCGGCAACGTCGGAATGCTCGGGTTCCCGTCGTGGACGCGCGGCCCGAGCGGCGTGCCGGACGTGATCAGCGTCGGCGCCAACGAGAACGGCAAGATGAACGTGTGGCACAACTTCCACCCGTACATCGTCGGCGACGGGTGCGGCAACCCGTCGGCCCAGGACAATTCCGGCGACGAGGTCGACAACACGGGCGGCGGCACCTCGAGCGCCACCCCGTTCTCGGCCGGCACCGGCGCCGCCATGCTGTTGGAGGCCCGACGGCTCCTGGGCGACACGCACGTGGGCGCGCGGTGGAGCGACGAACCGATCGAGAGCTTCTCCGATTGGGATTCGCGGTCGCCGGCCGACGCGCACATCATCATGGCCAAAGGCGACGCGGCGCTGGCGAACATCACGTCGGGCCCGTTGGCCGACGGCGTGTTCACCGCCGAGGAGTTCAAGGACGTCCTCTACCACACGGCGATCAGTGCGGGCACGGACGACGAGTCGGACGGCAACGACTGTCAGATCATCGCCCAGGGTACGGTGCCTGGCGAGCAGGTGCCGCAGCCGGTGCGCGCGCAGTACAACGGGTACGGCGAGGTCAACGCCAAGAGCATGGACCTGGCGTTCCCGGTGCTGGCCGGCGAGGCGGAGAACCCGGCCCGGCCGATGGACGACATGTGGTACGAACAGTTCCACACGTTCAAGTCGGCGACGATGCCGCCGAACTAACCGCTTGGCCGGGCGCGTCGGGCGGCGCGCCGTTGCGCCCATAGGAACGCGGTGACCGCCGCCAGGACGATTGCGAGCCCGACGAGCTTGTCCGGGCCGAAGGTCTCGTCGGTCACGAGCCACGACACGACGGCGGTAGCAAGCAATTCGATTCCGAGCAGGACGCCGGCGGTGCCGGCGCCGGCGCGGCCCACGGCGACCGAATACAGCAGGAAACTGGCGACCGATGGGAAGGCGACGTAGGCGGCCATCAAAAGGATGCTGCGGCCGGTGACCTCGAAGGCGAAGGCTTCCAGGAGGCCGGCGCCGGCCAGGAAGAGCAGGCCGCTGGTGGCGAACGCGGCCAACGTGAGTTCTCGTTCCCCGTAGAAGCGTCCGGCGTAGCCGAGGTAGAGCGTGTAGAAGGTCCAACCGAGCGTGCCGATGAGGCCCAGGATGAGTCCGAGCACCTCGATCGACGGGATCGCGAAGCCGTCGGAAGGGGTGAGGGCCGCCACCAGGACGCCGACCAGGGTGAGGATGGCCGTCGGGTAGGCCCACGGGTGGAGGCGTTCGCCGAGGTACCGGTGGGAAAAGAAGGCGATCAGCAGCGGCGCGATGTAGAGCAGGACGGTGACGATGGTCGGTTCGAGTCGTTCGACGCTGTACATGTAGAATACGAAGGTGAGTCCGAGGCCGCCGACGCCGAGGATCCACAGGCGGACGTCGCGGGCCAACGCGACCCCGGTCGTCCGGGCGACCTGCGGGCCGAAGAGGAGCAGGAACACGAGCAGGCTGAGCCAGGTCCGGTGGAAGTTGATGGTCCACGGGCCGCCGAACTCGAGCAGGAGTTTCGCGCCGGGCGACAGGAAGCCCCAGGCGACGTAGGCGGCGACGGCGGCGGCCACCCCCTGGATCTTGCGCTTGTCGACGGCGACCGGTTCTTCCACGGTCGCGCCGCACGGGGCCGCCGTTTAACTATCTGATTGTGGGACGCGTTCGATCTGCACGAGGCCCGGGTCCAGTGTCATGGCGTCGGCGCCTTCGGCAGCCGTCTTCGCGTAGTCCTTCAGCTGCGCCAGCAGACCGCGGACCTGGACGCCCCACGTGGCCGGCGCATGGGGGGGCAGTCGGTCTTGGACGTTCTGCCAGTGTTTGGCGACGCCGGCGGGGTTGGTCCGCTCGTAGTGTACGAGCATGGCGGCGGCCATGATGAGCCCTTGGACGTACTCCTTGGCGTCGCCCTCGAGCTGTTTCCACAGGTCTTCCCACGCTTCGTGGGCGTGCCAGTGGCGCCCTTCGTTGAAGATGGCGATGCCCTCGTCCAAGAGCGGTTCGAGTTCGGGTGGCAGGTCGGGCGGCACGGGACGCGCCAACGGGACGAACCGCTTGGAGGTTTCGGTGGCCGCTGCCCTCCGTTTAGGCGGGCCTAAAAGTTTAAGAATCGGGTGTGTTTGCGCCGATTAGGTGAGCCTAACACATGCAGAAGGTGTTTGGAATCCTGGCGGTGGCGGCGTTCATGATGGTGCCGCTGTCGGGGTGCATGGACGCAAGCTTCGGACCGGACGACCCATTCCTCTTGGCGTTCACGGTCCGGGACGACCACAAGAACACGGACAAGGATCCGCAGCGGCTGGCGGACTTCATCGCCCAGCAGACGGGGCGGGACGTCGAGATCTACGAGGTCCACTCGAGCGGGGCCGCCATCCAGGCGTTGCGCTTTGGCAACGCCCACGCCGCATTCTTCGACGCGGGCGCCGCATGGCTCGGCTGGCAGCAATACGGACTGGAGGCGATCGCGGCCGATGCGCACGACGACGGCCGGCTTTGGTACGTCGCCCAGGCGTGGGTGCTGGCCGACAGTGACATCCAGAGTCTCGACCAGCTCGAAGGCCGCGACAGCTGCCACACGGGCTGGCTCAAGAGCGCCGGGATGCTCATGCCGATGGGGTACCTCATCCGAAACGACATCGCCCAGGTCGTCGGCGACCCGGACGACATCCTGAGCCTCGAGGAAACGATTAACGAATTCTTCGGGGAGGCGCACATTCCGGAGGACGGCACGACCTACTACAATTACCAGGGAGCGTTCCGCTGCATGACGGAGGGCGTCGGCGACGTCGCCTTCGCCAAGGACACGAGCTACGAAAACCACTGTGTCGAGTATGATTGGTGCCTTCCCCGCGACCAGTACCGGCCCCTGGAGCCCGCGTTCGGCCAGGTGCCCAGCCACCCGGTGATGGTCAGCCCCGACCTGCCGCAAGAGGCACGGGATGCGCTCCAGTCGGCGCTGCTGGCGCTCAACGACGACCCCGAAGGACAGGAGATCCTGGACGAGGTCTTGGAGACCCCGGCGCTCGAAGCGGTCACGACCGAGGCCCACCTCGGCTCGTACGTCGAGAACCTACGGGTGATTCCCGGCCTCGAGGCCCTGTACCTCGAAAAGTTCGACATCCCAGCGGAGTGAAGGAGCCGTGCCGGCCGCGGTCGACCTGCGGGACGCCACGTTCGGCTACCCAGGCCGACCGCACATCATCCGCGGCGCCCATCTGCGCGTCGAACGCGGCCGGACGGCAGCCGTGATCGGCCCCAGCGGCTGCGGCAAGACGACCCTCCTGAAAGGCATCCTCGGCCTGCTGCCTCCGGCCGGCGGCCACATGGAAGTCCTGGGGACCGCATTCCCGGAGACGCCGGAACGCGGCAGCCTCGGATACATCCCGCAGCGCCTCGGGCTCCTGTCTCATGCCACCGCCACCCGCAACGCGGTGCTCGGTGGCTTGCATGCGGTGCCGGCGTGGCGGACGCTGTTCGGCGTGCCCGCGCCGGACGTGGTGCAGCGGGCGCGACGCGCCTTGGCCTCCGTGGGCATGGAAGACCACGCCGACGAACGCGTCCGGAACCTGAGTGGGGGGCAGCAGCGCCGGGTGGCCGTGGCCCGCGCCCTCGTCCAGCGGCCGGCGCTCCTGCTGGCCGACGAGTTCCTCGGCGAGCTGGACCCCGACACGTCCCGCCTGGTGATCGCGACCGTGAAAGAGCTGCAACGGGAGACGGGCATGAGCGTCATCCTCGTGGAACACGACCTGGACCAGGCATTCGACTTGGCGGACGACGTCTACCTACTCAAGGACGGGAAGCTCCGGCACCGGACCGCGCCGCCCGCCGAACCGGAGGCCGCCGTTGCGCGTTAAACACCCGGGATGGGTCCTCGCCGGCTTGCTTTTGGCCATGGCGGCCGTCAGTTGGGTCGCCCTCGATTTGAGCGTGCGGCAGCTCGTGCGGGGATGGGCCAACGGCATCGAGTTCCTCCGGGCGGAGCTTCCCCCCGACTGGAGCGTATTGGAGCCCGGTTGGGACGCGCTCGTCCAGACGTTGCACATCGCATACCTTGGCACGCTGCTCGGCTTGGCGGTCAGCCTGCCGTTGAGCGCGCTCGCCGCGCAGAACCTGTTCCCCTCGTGGGTTTCGACGCCGGCACGCGGCCTTCTGGCGGCAATCCGCGTGCTGCCAAGCCTGTTGTGGGCGCTACTCTTCGTCATCGTCGTCGGGTTCGGGCCGTTGGCCGGCGTGCTCGCCATCGGATTCTACAGCGTCGGCTACCTTGGGAAACTCCAGTACGAGACGCTGGAGGGCCTGCCGAGCGGAGGCCTCGACGTGGCGCGGGCCACCGGCGCCAGCCGGTTCCAGCTGGTGCGGTGGGTCGCGTTTCCGGAGGCGGGCAACGCGCTGGTATCGCAGGCGCTGTTCATGTTCGAATACAACGTGCGCGCGAGCACCATCGTCGGAATCGTCGGCGCCGGCGGCATCGGCCAACTGATGAACCGATACCTGAGCGTCCAACAATACGACCGCATCTTCACCCTATTGTTCCTCATCTTCCTGGCCGTCGTCGTAATCGACTGGTTGAGCCTCAAGGTCCGCGGGACCTTCCTTGAGAAGGCGCCGCCGGCGCGGCCCGGATGGGGCCGGACGTTCGCCGACGCGATCGGGTTGCGCCGCCGGCACTGATCGTCGGCCGCGCCGGTCACGTCGATACGCTGATCGTGTAGGGGCCGACGGTGACGACGTCGACGGCCTTGCCGCCGACCTTGTATCCCTCGACCAGTTCGACGTAGTCCTCGTCGAGCGTGAGCACCTCGCCGTCCGGCAGGGGAATCTCGATGCTGCCGTCCTCCAATTGCGCCGCGAGGCTCTCCGGGTCCGCGGTCTTGAGGTACTCGCCGATGTGGCGGCCGGCCTGCTTGAACTCGGGCCCGATCTTGGCGTAGACGGGTTTCACCTCGACGACGGTCTTGGTGAGTTCTTCGCCCGCCTCCGCGACGTTGAGCTCCTCGATCTGCAAGGCGGCCCGGATGTCGGCCAGGTTGTCCTCGATGACTTCGGCGTGGTCGGCGGCGAACACTTCGACGGTGGCGAGCGGCGCGTTCAACGCCAGCTTCTGGCCAGCCTTGTAATTGCGGACGGCCGCGACGACGTCCTTGACCAGGCGCCCTCGCTCGGCGGCTTCGTCGTCGGTCTCGGGCGCCTCCGGCCACGTGGCGAGGTGGACGCTTTCGGCCTTCTCCCGCTCCGTGTGATGGTCCTGGAAGGCTTGTTCCGTCACGTGCGGCATGAAGGGCGCCAGGAGCTTCGTTACGCCCAGGCCGACCGTGGCAAGCGTCCATAGGGCGGCCGGGTCGGCGTCGTAGGCGCGCGCCTTGACGATCTCGAGGTAGTTGTCGGCCAGGTCGTGCCAGGCGAACGACTCGATGAGTTTCATCGCCGGCGCATACTGGAACTGGTCCATCACCTGTGTGACCTCATCAATCGTCTGGGCGTACCGGTCGAGGATCCATTGGTCGGCGTCGTGCAGGTCCTTCGGCTGCTTCTTCGGGACCTTCTTGTCGGCCAAGGCCGAGCCGACGAAGTTCTGGATGTTGTGGAACTTCCGGGCGAAGCGTTCACCGCGCACGAGGTCCGGGTAGCGGACCGCGTTGTCTTCGCCGAGGCTGCACGTGGTTGCGTAGTAGCGCAACGCTTCGGCGCCGTGCTCTTGGATGAGGTCCAACGGGTCGATGACGTTGCCGAGGCTCTTGTGCATCGGGCCTCCGTCCGGCGCGAGGATGAAGCCGCCCATCATCACCTTCTCGAACGGGCGCTGGTCGGTGGCATGAAGGCAACGGATGATCGTGTAGAAGAGCCATGTGCGGATGATGTCGTGGCTCTGCGGCCGTACCGTCATCGGGTAGAGCCGTTCGAACCTCTTCTCGTCGTCGGGCCAGCCGGTGTTGTAAAGCGGACTGATCGACGAGTCCATCCACGTGTCGAACACGTCTTCGGAGCCGACGAGGCTGTCCTCGCCGCATTCGGGGCACGCGTCGACGGGCGGCGGCGCCTGCGTGGGGTCGATGTAGCATTGGTCCTCTTCGGCGGCCACGACGCCGACGCAGCCTTCCTTCTTGCATTCCCATACGGGGATGGGGGTCGCGAAGTAGCGTTGGCGGCTGATGACCCAGTCCCACTCGAGGCTGTCGGTCCAGTTCTTGAGGCGGACCCGCATGAAGTCGGGGAACCAGTCCATGGAGTCGCTGGCCGCGAGGATCCGGTCCTTGAAGGCGATGGTCTTGAGGAACCATTGGGGGTTCTGGACGTATTCGACGGTCGTCTTGCAGCGCCAGCAGACGCCGACGTTGCCTTCGACCGGTTCTTGCGTGATCAGGAAGTCGTTGGCCGCCAGGTCCGCGACGACCTTCTCACGGGCGTCGGTGACGCTCATCCCTTCGTACGGCCCGGCCAGCTCGTTGAGGGTGCCGTCGCCCTCGATGGCGATCTCGAGCGGGAGTTTGTACTTGAAGATCTTCTGCAGGTCGTCCTTGTCGCCGATGGAGCAGACCATGACGGCGCCGCTGCCGTAGTCGGGGTCGATGGTCTCGTCGGCCAGGACCCGGACGCGTTTTCCGAAGATCGGCGTCTCCAGCTCTTTCCCCACCAGGTCGCGTTTCGATTCGTCGTCGGGGTGGACGGCGACGACTTGGCATGTGGCGATGAGTTCGGGTCGCGTGGTGGCGATCGCGACGTGGCCGTCGCCGTCGGCGTAGGGGAACTTGATGGTGTGGAGGGTGGTGCTGCGTTGCTTGTGTTCGACTTCGGCGTCCGCCATCGCCGTCATGCAGCGAGGGCACCAGTTTACGGGGAATTCGCCGCGGTAGACCAGGTCGTCCTTGAAGAGGCGGAGGAAGCTGGCTTGGGTGACCTTGCGGTACTCCTCGGCGTCCGTGCGGTAGAAGACGGACGGGTCGAGGCTGTGACCGAGCCGTTTGAACTGCTTGGTCATGCTCGCGATGTTGTCGTCGGCGAACCGCGAGCAGAGCTCGATGAACTCCTGCCGGCCGATGTCCTTGCGTGTGATGCCGCGCTCCCGTTCGACGCGTTCCTCGATGGGGATGCCGTTGACGTCGAAGCAGAGCGGGAAGTAGACGTTGTGGCCGCGCATGCGCTGGTAGCGCGCCATGAAGTCCTGGTGGGTGTA
>CAZXJU010000036.1:0-1725 GCA_964641035.1 uncultured Halobacteriales archaeon
GTTTCATCGGTCTTCCTTACAAAATGTGCGCCCGGCTGACATAAACGTTTCATTTTCGCCGCATAAGCGCCTTCGGGTTTTATGACGGGCGAGCGCTTGCCCCGGCCGTGGACCAGCCCCGGCCGTGGCGGACCGACGCCGAACTCGAAGCGGAGTCACGCAGCATGCGCTACCGGCAGGGCGCGATGCAGGGGCCGCCGAAGCCCAAGGCGACGTACGGCCTCCTGATCGCCATCGGCGTGATCTGGCTCCTGGAATGGATCGTGGCCCTCTTTCTCGGCGAGGACGCGTTCATCGCGATCTTCACGATCTACGCGCCAGAGTCGTGGTACGGATGGATCTACCGTCCCTGGTCGCCGTTCACGTCGACGATGAGCCACAGCATCTCCAGCTTCTTCCACATCTTCATCAACGGCATCGTCCTCTACTTCTTCGGGCCGACCATCGAGGCTGTGCTGGGGCTGCGTAAGTACCTCATCTTCTTCTTCGCCACCGGCGCCCTCTCCGGGATTATCCAAGCCAGCGGCCTCCTGGAGATTCTGATTTTCGGCCAGGTGACGCCGGTGCCGGCGTTGGGCGCATCGGGCGCCATCATGGCGCTCATCGGAATGTCGATCGTCCTCATGCCGAAACAGAAGATCTTCATCTTCCCGTTCCCGATCCCCATCCCGCTTTGGATCGCCGGCCTCGGGTTCGCCCTCATCGACGTGCTGGGCGTCTTCAACCCTGCATCCACCGTCGGGAACATCGCGCACCTGAGCGGTATGGCGATCGGCCTCGTCTACGGTGTCTACGTCAAGAAGGACTTGGAGCGGCGCGGCCTGCAGCTCGTCGCCGGGTGAAGGCCGCCGATCCGTCACCTCAGACGACGGGCTCCATCGTCGGCCGCCCGACCGACCGGCTCGTGGTTTCCAGGACCTCCGACCGCATCCGTTCGGTGCGCTCCTTGGCCGCGCGACGCAGAATCCGGCTTCGGACCGACGCGACCGCCGCGACGCAACCCAGCACGACGAGGGCCCCGAGCCACGAGACGGCGGGGATGACCTCCCGCTCCGCCATCATTACGATGACCGGCAACGCCGCGAGGCTCGCGAAACCGACCGAGAGGGCCGACAGGCCGGTGAGGAACGTCGCGGTGGCAGCCAGCGTCTCGCCCCAGAACCGCCCTTCCCGCCACGCGTCGATCCGGCGCTGCGCCTCCGGCGGATGGCGGCCGGCCAACGTGGCGGCGTCCCGGCGGTACGAGAGGATCCGGCGTCGGCGCCGTACGCGGGCCATGACAGCCGCCAGGGCGGCGGCCACGCCGCAGGCGGCAAGAACCGCGAACCCTGCGACGAAGACGGCGAGCCCGGCGACCAGGACCCCGCACCCGTCCCGATCGCACAGCGCGTCGAGAATCCCGTCGGTCGCGGCGAGCGAGAGGACAAGGACCGCGAGGCCGACGACGAGGCCGAGGAGTAGCAGGGCCGTCGGCAGCCTCGTCACCCGGCCGACCCAACGCACGTCGCGCGGCATCTGGCTCGTTTCGGGGGCGTCGACCTCGCGCGGAGCCGGCATCGGTCGCGTCATCGCGGCGGCAGGGAAAAACCTTGGTCGTGCTGCCTCCCGTCGCACGCGCCCCTGTCATCCCGGGCCGGCGCAACCTCTTATACGCGGGTTCCTTGAGGACGGACTGAGGTCGGTTCCCGTGCCGTCGAAGACCCGGACCGAGAAGGATTCCATGGG
>CAZXJU010000036.1:1825-7730 GCA_964641035.1 uncultured Halobacteriales archaeon
GTCGACGTCTACCAGGCCGGCGCCGGCACGTCGCAGCACATGAACGCCAACGAGGTCATCGCCAACCGGGCCGAGGAGATTCTCGGGAACAAGGAGCGCGGCTCGTACAAGACGGTGCACCCCAACGACCACGTGAACCGCGGCCAATCCACCAACGACACGATCCCGACTGCCATCATGCTCAGCGGCCGCGAAGGCATCGAGAAGGAGCTCCTTCCGGCCTTGGACCGGCTGGAGCGGGCGCTCAAGGACAAGGCGAAGGCGTTCGCGAAGAAGGTCAAGATGGGCCGCACGCACATGCAGGACGCGGTCCCGGTCACCCTCGGCCAGGAGTTCGGCGCGTACGCCGACTTCATCAATGAGGCCCGCCGCCGGCTGTCGCAGGCATCGGACGCGCTCAAGTACCTCCCGTTGGGCGGCTCCGCCGTCGGCACGGGCCTCAACACGGTCAAGGGATACCAGAAGAACGCGGTGGCGGAGATCGCCGCGATCACCGGCCTCGACTTCAAGCCGATGAGAAACAAGTTCCAAGGGGTTCAGAACGTCGAGGCGGCGCTCGAAGCCAGCGGCGCCATGCGGAGTCTTGCGGTCGCCCTGTCGAAGATCGCCGACGACCTGCGGCTGTTGTCCAGCGGTCCCCGGATCGGGTTGGCGGAGATCCGGCTGCCGGCGGTCCAGCCCGGCTCCTCGATCATGCCGGGCAAGGTGAACCCGGTGATGGCCGAGATGCTCAACATGGCGTGCTTCCAGGTCCTGGGCAACGACGCGGCCATCGAACACGGCGTCCGCAGCGCTCAGTTGGAGCTGAACGTCATGATGCCGATGATCGCGTGGAACCTCAACCACTCGATCACGATCCTGACCAACGCCGTCGACGCGTTCACCCAGCGGTGCGTCGAAGGCATCGAGGCCGACGACGAACGGCTCAAGTTCTACCGCGACCGCAGCCTCATGCTGGTGACGGCGCTCACTCCGAAGATTGGGTACAACGAGGCGGCCGACGTCGCGAAACAGGCGCTCAAGGAGGACAAGACGCTCAAAGAGGTCCTGCTGGAGCGGGGGCTGATGGACGAGGACGAGATCGACGAGGCGCTCGACCCGTCTACGATGGTGTGACGCACCGGGCCTCGTCCGCACGACCACAGCGCGCCGAACGCCCCCGGATTCCACGCCCAGCCGCTCCATCCTTTAACAACCGCACCCCAACCTAGAAATGCGGGTCCGATATCGACGCGATTGAATGCCCCTGGCGGTCCAAGAACTACCGAAGCTGTCGAACAGCGACCTGCGGGCCTTGGCGCGCCAGGTCCGCGTCGACATCCTGAAGATGACCCACCGGGCCGGAAGCGGGCACCCCGGCGGCTCGATGAGCGAGACCGAGATCCTCCTGGCGCTCTACTTCGGCGGCCGGCTGCGCATCGACCCTGAGGACCCGAAGAACCCCGACCGGGACCGTCTGATCCTCAGCAAAGGCCACTGCTGCCCGGGCCTCTACTCCGTATTGGCCGAGCGCGGCTACTTCCCACGGGACGAACTGTGGAGCTTCCGACGCGTCGGCCACCTTCTCCAAGGCCATTCCGACCTCAAGATCCCCGGCGTCGACATGTCCGCCGGCAGCCTCGGCATGGGGCTCTCCTACGGAAACGGGTGCGCGCTGGCCGCCCGCGTCCGCGGTCAGGACTACCGCACCTACGTCATCCTCGGCGACGGCGAATGCCAGGAAGGCAACATCTGGGAGGCGGCGATGACCAGCGCCCACCGCAAGATCGACAACCTCACCGCCATCCTGGACTACAACAAGATCCAGATCGACGGCTTCGTCGAGGACGTCAAGAACCTGGAGCCGGTCGTCGACAAATGGGAGGCGTTCGGCTGGAACGTCATCGAGATCGACGGGCACAACTTCCCCGAACTCTTCAGCGCGCTCGACGACGCGGCCGACACGAAGGGCAAACCCACGATCATCGTCGCCCACACCGTCAAAGGCAAGGGCATCAGCTTCATGGAGAACCAGGCCGAATTCCACGGGCGCGCCCTCAAGGACGAGGAGATGAAACGGGCGATGGACGAACTCGGGGAGGCATGGCCATGAGCCCGGAAGCCGTCCAGGAACGCAAGCCGGAGCCGACCCGCAACGGGTACGGCCGCGGCCTCCTGGCCGTCGGGCGCGAGAACCCGGACGTCGTCGCGCTGGACGCAGACCTCGCCGAGTCCACCCGCAGCCAATGGTTCGGCGACGAGTTCCCGGACCGCTTCTTCCAGATGGGGATCAGCGAGCAGGACATGGTCGCAACGGCCGCCGGACTGGCCTCCTCCGGCCTGATCCCGTTCGCCTCCACGTTCGCGATATTCACCGAGCGCGCCTTCGAACAGTTCCGCAACGCGGTGGCCCGGCCCAACCTCAACGTGAAGCTGGTCGGCAGCCACGGCGGCATCATGACCGGAGAGGACGGGTCCAGTGCCCACGCCATCGTCGACGTGGCCATCTACCGGAGCCTTCCCAACGTCAGCGTCTTCGTGCCCGCCGACGTCATCGAGGCGGAGAAGGCCGTGCACGCCCTGGCCGAGCTCGACGGGCCGGCGTACATGAAGCTCACGCGGGAGAAGGTGCCCGTCCTCTACGACGACGACCACACCGTCACCATCGGCAAAGGCGACCGGATGCGCGAGGGCGACGACGTCACGATCGCCGCGTGCGGCGCCCTGGTCGGCCACGCGCTCGAAGCGGCCGACATCCTGGCCAAGGACGGCATCCAGGCGGACGTGCTCAACATGGCCTCGGTCAAGCCGCTCGACGGCGACCTGTTGGCCGCCAGCGCAAAAAAGACCGGCCGCGTCGTCACGTGCGAGGACCACAACGTGATCGGCGGCCTCGGCGGCGCCGTCAGCGAATTCCTCGGCGAGCGGCGGCCGACGCCCATGCTCCGCATCGGACTGCCCGACCAGTTCGCCGAATCCGGATCCCCCGACGAACTCTACGACAAGTACGAACTGGCGGCCAAGCACGTGGCGAACCGGGTACGCTCGTTCGTACGAGACCAGTGACGGAGGGGTAGGACATGGCCCTCGAGGAGTTCCTGAAACTCGTCGAGTTCTTCATGCGCGCCCGTGGATTCCAACGCAACGAGATCTCGTGGGCGCCCGACAGCGGCCCGCTTTCCTACTACGAACACGGCGAACTGGGACCCGACAGCCGGCGCGTCGTGCTCGTCCACGGCCTTGGCAATTATTCCGTCGTCTGGTTCAAGTGCATGGCACCGCTGGCCAAACACCACCGCGTCCAGGCCGTCGACCTTCCTGGCTTCGGCCATTCCGAGCCGCCGGCCGGCCGGTCGTACGCCACCCTCAACGAGATGCAAGCCGCGGTCACCGCGCTCCTGGAGTCCGAAGACCAGAAGGCGGTCCTCGTCGGCCAGTCGTTAGGCGGTTGGGTCTCCACCAAGATCGCGCTCGACCGGCCCGAACTGGTCGACCAGTTGGTGCTCATCAACAACGCAGGCGTCCTCTACCCGCAGGTGCACGAGCTGCGTGAGCTCTTGCTGGCCGGGTCCAAGGAGGAGATCAAGGCGTTCTGGAAACGCCTTTGGTACCGCATCCCCCTGTTCAACAACCTATTCGTCGGCGATTTCATGGACCGGGTCGAGAGGCCGCAGATCGCGGATTTCCTCAATGGACTGGGCCCGGACGATTTCATGAACGACCGGCTGCGGGAGATCGAGGTGCCCACGACGATCCTATGGGGCGCAAACGACCGGTTCATCCCGCGCTTCTGCGTCGACATCATGTTGCGCGAGATGCGCGAGGCGCGCGCCATCTGGATCCCGCGCTGCGGCCACATCCCACAATTGGAGCGGCCGAAGCAGGTGGTCACGTGCCTCCAGCGTCTGCTGGCCCGTCCGCCGTCCGCCCCGCCGCCGGCGTGACGTCGTACCGCCGGCCCAAGTGGTGGGCGATGCTGTTGGCGTAGTAGACGACGAAGTTCCGTTTGCCTTGCCTGATGCGGTACCGGTCGCCGGCCTTCTCGAGGATGTCGTTGCGGCGCATCACGTCGAGCGCCAGGTCGACGGTCTGTTCCGCCTCCTCCGACGCGACCAGCCCGATTTCGACCTCCTGCAGCTCCCGTGCCCGGATCTTGGTGCCGCGTTCGGCCTCCTCCAAGGCCTGGCGGATCTCCTCGAACTCGCTGCCGTGCACGAAGGGGACGCCGTCGGCGCGAAGCGTCGAATGCATCGACCCGATCCACGCAGACGCCTCGATCCGGCTGAAGTCCGGAAGGTCGCGGTCCAAAAGGGCCGCGGACAGCATGGCGACCGGCGTGGCCGGCACCGCTCGGCCCAGGTGTTCCATCACGCGTTCGGCCAGCGCCGCCACATGGGGTTTTCGCTCCTCGTAGTCCAACGCTTCGAACGGCACGCCGCGTTCGGCCATGAACTCCTTCAGGACGACCGGTTCACCGAAGCTGAGGCTGGCGTACCCGTGCAGCTTGTGCCGGCGGAACAGGCGCCGCAGCCCGTTGATGATCATGAGGCCGAAGAAGACGAACGGCCCGATGACGATGACGCCGATCTTCTTCGCCCACCCTTTCTTCTCCTCCTTGCGGCCCTCGGCCTCGTGGACGAGGTTCTCGTCCTCCAGCACCCAGTCGTAGTTGACGCCGACGGGGATGAACACGACACGGCCCGTGAACCCCGGCTCGGCCTGGACGCCGGCCAACCAGTTCATTAGCCCCATCTTCGGCTCCAGAAGGTACCCGTCGCGTGTCAGCCGCCCCTCCGGGAAGAACGCCTGCGCGACGCCGTGCTTCGTCGTCAACTGGACGTACCGGCGCAGCACCGTGTGGTAGAGGTCCTCCTTGTACCCCCGGCGGATGAGGTACGACCCGAAACTCTTGAAGAGGTGCTCCAGCGGCCAGACGCGCGCCCATTCGCCCACGGCGTACGAGACGCTGACCTTGCCCGCGAGGATGTACGCGAGCAGCACGAAATCCATGTTGGACCGGTGGTTGATCACGTAGACCGGCGACACGTCGTCCGGAAGCTCGTCGATGACCCGCCGGCTCTCCCGGTCGACCACCGGGTCGTAGAGAAGGTGGACGAACCCGCGGGCCACCGTGTACCCCAGCTTGTAGTAGCTCATCAAGTTGAAGTTCGGCACAATCTCCTCGATGTAGCCTTCCACCCGCTCGCGGACCTGCTCGATGGCGACGTCCTCACGTTCCGCGAACTCAAGGATCGCCTCGTTGACCTCCGGGTCCGAAAGAAGCTGGTTCTGCACGATCAGCCGGTTCGTGAACTTGAACCGCTGCTGGTAGAGGTCCGGCGACTTGAGGAACGTCTCCAGGTCCTTCTCGAACTTCTTCTTGATCGTCCGTTTGACGAGAAGCCGGAGCATCTCGTACAGGAAGATCGTCCAAAGGACGATCAGCGTGATGCGGAGTACTTCCAATACGTCGACCACGCTGCGCCCCGGACCGGAGAACCGCCGGGTCGGGTTTCTAGTTTGTCGGTTCGAAGCCGCCGCCGTCGATGAGCTCCAAAAGCTGCCGCGCCGGCTCATACTCCGGATCGATGCGCAGCGCCCTCTCGAACTCCCGGCGCGCCTTGTGCGTATGACCCAACAACAGGTGGGCGCGGCCGGCGTTGGTGTGCGCAAAGTGCGGCGCCTCGTACCGTTGCGCCCGCTTCGCCTTCTCCAGCCACGGCAACGCCTGGCCCGCCTCGCCCTTCTCCAACAGGTACGCGCCGATGTCGTTGTACGGGTTGCCGAACTCGGGGTCGACCTGGATCGCCTTCTTGCACCCGTCGATCGCCTCGTCGATCTCACCAAGCACGCTGAACGCCCAACTGCGGAACGTGTACGCCTCCGCCGTCGGGTACGTGTCGAGACTCGCCGTGTACAGGTCGAT
>CAZXJU010000036.1:7830-12783 GCA_964641035.1 uncultured Halobacteriales archaeon
AGCCGCAGGTTCTTCAGGCCCATGCGGACCCAATCGTCGTCCGACCGGACGTACTTCACGAGGTCTTCGCCGAACGCGTCAAGCCGGACACGGATGAGCTGGCCGCCCTCGACGAGGGCGTCCCGGGCGGCGTCTTCGACGTCCCAGTCGCCGTCGACCACGAGGGCACGGTCGCAGACCCCGTCCGGCTGCGTGACGACGACGGCGTCCATGGCGTCCAGGATCGCGGCCAGAAGCCGCGGCGCCGTGGGGACCAGCAGGACGCGGTCTCCCGGTTCAACCGCCAGCAGTTCGGCCAACAGGACGGAGAGGCGCGGACTGATCGTGTACGCCGTCCCGTCCCGGTCGGGCCACGGGATGTCCAGGTACGCGAACGGGGTCAGTTCGCGGCGGACGAACGCGGCCGGCTCCAAGCTGCTCAGGGCGTCTTCGACGCGCTGCGTCTGCAAAACGCCCAGCTGCCGGAGCTTTTGGATGAGGCGGGCCGCGTCGTCCATCGGTCAACCGAATTCGTTGGCCGCGACCTTAATCGTTTTGCGACCCGTTGGCACCAGCTTCTTGAGCCTTCTGGTACGTCTCGATGCCGCGCTTGAGGCTGTTGATGCCGAGGACGCCGCATTTCACGCGCGCCGGCCGCAGCGTCATCCCGATCGCCTCTTCGACGGTCGCACGGTCCATCGCGAGCACCTCGTCGAACGTCTTGCCTTTGACGTCCTCGTACAGGATGGATGCGGCCGCCTGGCTGATCGCGCATCCGGCGCCTTCGAACCGGATGTCGCCGACGCGGCCGCCGTCGACGCGCACCGTCACCAGGATCGAGTCACCGCACGACGGGTTGTCGCCGTCATGGGCGATGTCCGCCGGGTCGAGCCGGCCGCGGTTGCGCGGGTTCTGGTAATGGTCGATGAGCATCTCCTGGAAGAGGTCGGCGCCGAGCATCTCCTCGAGGTCGTCGTCAGTCACGAAGGCACCTCCTTCCGCTTCGTCTTGGCGCGCGTGTACGCCGCGGCGATGCGCTCGAGCGTGTCCGCAAGCCGGTCGACCTCCTCGATCGTGTTGTACACGTAGAAGCTGGCGCGCGTGGTCGACGGGACGCCCAAAAGTTCGGCCAATGGTTGGGCGCAGTGATGGCCGGCCCGCACGGCGAACCCTTCCTGGTCGAGCAGGTCCGCCAGGTCGTGCGCGTGCAGGTCGCCCAGGGTGAACGCGACAAGCCCGCCGCGGTCCTCGGCGCGCGGCGGACCGTAGATGGTCAAGTCGTCGATGTCGGCCAGCCGCTTCAGCGCGTGCGCGGTGATGCGTTTCTCGTGGGCGCGCACGTTCTCCATGCCGAGGCCGGTCAGGTAGTCGACGGCGGCCGCCAGGCCGATGCCGGGCGCGATGACGGGCGTGCCCGCCTCGAACTTCCAAGGCAGGTCGTTGAAGGTGGTGTCGTCGAAGGTCACACGCTTGATCATCTCGCCGCCGTACCGGAACGGCGGCAACGCCGAGAGCACCTCGCGTTTCCCGTAGAGGACGCCGACGCCGGTCGGCCCCAGCATCTTGTGGCCGCTGAACGCGAGAAGGTCGACGTCGTCGGCCTTCACGTCGGTGGGCGTATGCGGTACCGACTGGGCCCCGTCGACCAGGAAGAGCGCGTCCCGGTCGTGCGCGAGTTCGGCCAGTTCCCGTACGGGCGTGATCGTGCCCAGCACGTTGCTCATCGAGGTCAGCGACACGAGCCGCGTCTTCGGCCCGATCATTTCCTTGGCCGCCTCCATGTCCAACATTCCGTCGTCGGTAAGCGGGATGTGCTTGTACGTCGCGCCCCGGGCCTTGGCGATTTGTTGCCACGGCACGAAGTTCGAGTGGTGCTCCATCACGGAGCCGACGACCTCGTCGCCGGGGCCCAGCTCGTTCAGGCCGAACGCGTAGGCGACCAGGTTGATCGCGTCGGTGGTCCCGGAGGTGAAGACGATCTCCTCCATCCCGTCGGCGCCCACGAAGTCGGCGACGGTCTCGTGGGCCTTCTCGTAGAGTTCGGAGGCCTCCATCGAGAGTTCGTGCAGGCCGCGGTGGACGTTGGAGTTCGAACGGCGGTAGAAGTCGTCGATCGCGTCGATCACGGCCTCCGGCTTGTGGGTGGTCGCCGCGTTGTCGAGGTAGACCAACGGCTTGTCCTTGTGGACGGTCCGTGCGAGGATGGGGAAATCCTTGCGGACGGCGTCGACGTCCAACTCGGCGCCGGACGCTGAGTCCGTGGTGGCCGTTTCACGCGTCGGTGCCATGGATCGCCTCTTCGACGGCGCGCCCGCCGGGAAGGCGGGCCAGGATCATCTCGTCGAGCCGTTGCCGGATCGCGGGGATGCGTACCCGGTCGACGACCTCGTTAGCGAAGCCGTACGTCAAAAGACTGCGGGCGGTCGTCTCGTCGAGACCGCGGGTGCGAAGGTAGAACAATGCGTCCTTGTCCAGCTGGCCGATGGTGGAGCCGTGGGCAGCCTTCACATCGTCGGCGCTGATCTCCAGGCCGGGCGTGCTGTCGACGTGCGCGCCGCGTGAGAGGATGAGGTTCGGGTTGTGGACGTCGGTGGTGGTCTTCTGCGCGCCGGGCCGGATGTCGACCTTGCCGTAGAATACGCCTTGGCTGTCGCCGTCGAAGACGCCCTTGTACAAGCTCTGGCTCGACCCGTGCGGCACCGCATGGTCGATGTGGGTGTGGTTGTCCGTGTGGTCGGACCCGCCGAGCATGAAGAGGCCGTCGAGCGAGGCCTCGCCGCCTTCGGCGGTCATGACGGTGTTGATGTCGTTGCGGACCAGCGCGCCGCCGAAGCAGCCGTTGAAGTGGCGCCACGTCGAGTCGCGCCCCTGGTCGACCTGGGTCGTGGCGACCCGGTGCCCGCCCTCCGCGTCGTCCTGTTGGATCAGGTACTGCTCGAAGGTAGCGCCGTCGCCCAGCCGGATCTCGGTCACGGTGGAGGCGAAGTAGACGCCGTCGCCGGTGGCGCGGGCGGTCTCGACGACGCGCGCTTCGGCTTGCGCTCCCAAACGGACGAGCACGCGTGCGTGATGCTTCGTCGGTCCGGCCGACGGGGCCGTCAGCGACACGACCTGCAACGGTTCGGCCAGGACGACGCCGTCGTCGAGTTCGATGAGGAGGCCGTCGGTGAAGCGTGCGAGGTTGAGCGCGTTGAACGCGCTTTCCTCGTGGTCGACGATCGTGCCCAGGTCGGCCTCGAGCTTGGTTGCGTCGTCGCGGAGGGCCGCGGCGAGGCTGGTCACGAGCACCCCCTCGTCGAGGGTGTCGAGGCGTGAGAGTTCGGGGCGGAAGCGGCCGTTGACGAGCACGGCGACGGGGCCCTTGAGGCCGGGTAGTCGTGCCTGGTCGACCTCGTCCGGGGAGACGTCGGCGTCGCCGGCGTCGGTGAACGCGGTCTTGCGCAGCGGCGCGACGTCGGTGTACTTCCACGCTTCGTCCTTGGTCGTGGGAAGGCCGAGTTCGAGAAAGCGTCCGAGCGCGTGGTTGCGGCGCTCGGTGAGCCATCGGGGTTCGCCGTCGATGGTGGCCACGCCGTCGCGTTCGGCGGCGTCGATCAGGCCGCTGGGTTCTTGGAGGGTCTCCGTCACCTGGGTCACCGTTCTCACGCCGCCGTCTTCGCTTCTTCGACGAATTCCTTGTAGCCCTTTTCCTCGAGCTCGTGCGCCAGTTCCTTGCCGCCGGAGCGGACGATGCGGCCTTTGTAGAGGACGTGGACCTTGTCGGGCACGATGTAGTTGAGGATGCGCTGGTAGTGGGTGACGAGCAGGATCGACCGGTCGTCGCGGCGCAGGTTGTTTACGCCTTCGGCGACGTTCTGCAACGCGTCGATGTCGAGGCCGCTGTCCGTCTCGTCGAGCACCGCCAGGGTCGGTTCGAGCACGGCCATTTGGAGAATCTCGTTGCGTTTCTTCTCGCCGCCGGAGAACCCTTCGTTGACGCCGCGTTTCAGCAGCGCCTGGTCGAATTGGAGCGTCTGCATCTTCTCGCGGACGATCTTGAGGAAGTCCTTGACGTCGATCTCCTTGTCACCGCGGTACTTGCGTACGGCATTGAGGCTGGAGCGTAGGAACTGGGTGTTGCCGACGCCGGGGACCTCGACGGGGTATTGGAACGCCAGGAAGACGCCTTCGCCGGCGCGCTCCTCGGGTGCCATCTCCAACAGGTCCTTGCCTTGGTAGGTGACGGTGCCTTTTGTGACCTTGAACGTCTCGCGGCCGGCCAGCACGTTGGCGAGCGTGCTTTTGCCGGAGCCGTTGGGGCCCATGATCGCGTGGACCTCCCCGGCGTGTACCGTCAGGTCGATGCCGCGCAGGATCTCCTTGCCTTCGGCTTCGGCGTGCAGGTTCTGAATCTCTAGGATGGGTTTCGTCATATCGTGTACCTCGTGGACTGTGGGGTCGTTTACCCGACCGCGTCTTCCAGCGTCACTTGGAGCAGCTTGCCGGCCTCGACGGCGAACTCCATGGGGAGCTCCCGGAAGACCTCCTTGCAGAAGCCGTTGACGACCATGTTGATGGCGTCCTCTTCGGTCAGGCCGCGTTGGCGCAAGTAGAAGAGCTGGTCTTCGCCGATCTTCGACGTGGACGCCTCGTGCTCCATCTGCGCCGACGGGTTCTTGACCTCGATGTAGGGGAAGGTGTGGGCGCCGCACTCGTCGCCGATCAACAGCGAGTCGCATTGGCTGTAGTTTCGTGCGTTCTCGGCGCCGGGCAGGATCTTCACTTGGCCGCGGTACGTGTTCTGCCCGTGGCCGGCGCTGATGCCTTTGCTGATGATGGTGGAGCGCGTGTTCTTGCCGATGTGGATCATCTTGGTGCCCGTGTCCGCCTGCTGGTGGCGTTTGGTGACGGCCACCGAGTAGAACTCGCCGACCGAGTCGTCGCCTTGCAGGATGCACGACGGGTACTTCCACGTGATCGCGCTGCCGGTCTCGA
>CAZXJU010000037.1:0-5084 GCA_964641035.1 uncultured Halobacteriales archaeon
CGTTTCGACCCGCCGGCCTCCGGCCAGGAGAACATGCGCATCGACGCCGACCTGTTGGCCGCGGGCCGGCCCGTGTGCCGCGTGTACGGGTGGCGTCCTGCGTGCGTGAGCCTCGGGTACGCCCAATCGGAGGACCTCGTCGATGTCGCGGTCGCCCTTGACGAGCGGGTGCACGTGGTCCGACGGCCGACGGGTGGCGGGGCCCTGCTGCATGCGGAGGACGAGGTCACGTACTGCGTCGTCGTGCCGCGCTCGATGGTGCCCGCCGACGTGGCCTCTTCGTACCGTGCTCTTTCGGCGGGCGTCGTCGCGGCGCTCCGGTCGTTCGGCCTGGAGCCCGAGTACGTCGAGGGCACCGGCGGGGACCAGGCGCTCTGCTATCTTCGCGACGAAGGCCTTTCGATTGCGGTGGGTGGACGCAAGATCAGCGGGGGTGCGCAGAAGCGGACGCGGGACGCCGTCCTCCAGCACGGCACGGTCCTGGTCACCCGGGACGTGCGGCGGATGGCCCGGCTCTTCGGCGGCGCACCGGACCGGGTCCGGGCGGCGACCACGTCGTTGCGCGACGAGGGCGTCGAAGCGTCGCGGCACGAGGTGGCCGAGCGTGTCTTGGCTGGGTTCCGGAGCGAGCTCGGGGACCTCGAGGCGTCCGCGGCTGGATCCTCGTCATCGTGAGAACGCGGCGACGACTCGGTCGGCGCGGAAGACGCCGAAGCCGGTGGCGGGGTCGTGGCCGGCGGTGTCGCCGAGGTCCGCCGTCTCGGCCAGTTGGCGTTTGACGGCGTACACCATGTCGGCGTCGTCCGTGTTGCGGAGCCATGGGTGCGCCTCGAGCAGTAATGCGAGGCCGCCGCAGACGTAGGGGACGGCGGCGCTGGTTCCGTCGAGCGTCTCGTAGCTGCGGTTGAGCCCGGGGCCTAGGATGCCCACGCCGGGCGCGGAGACCTCCGGCTTCCAGTCGAGCCGCATCCGGCCGGGTCCGTCGTCGGCGGGTTCCTGGTTGAGGCTCTGGTTTCCCCGCAGCGTGAACGCGGCGGCGGTCCCGTCGGGTGCCACGGCGCCCACGGCGATGACGCCCGGCAGGTTGGCCGGGTATTGGACGTCGTCGTACTGGATGTGGTCGTGGGCGTTTCCAGCCGCGGCCACGACGAGGACGCCGCGCGCCACGGCGCGGTGGATCTCCTCCGTCAGCGGCGGGGTGTAGCCCGGCGGCGGGCTGCCGGGACCGTTTCCGAAGCCGAGGCTGAGGCAGATGAGGTCGACGTTGGCGTCGACGGCTTGGCGGACGTGGGCGGCCGCGATCGCGTGTTGGGCGCGCTCGAGTTCATGGCTGAAGACCTTGTGGGTGTGCAGTTCGACGTCGGGGGCGACGCCGCGCAGGTGGAGCCCGCGGACGCGGTCGGCGAGTGGTGTGCCTTGGGCGGCCAGGATGCCGGTGACGAGGGTGCCGTGGCCGTCGGTGTCGTGGGTCGTCGCTTCGGGGTTGAGGAAGGCTTGGCGGTCGGCGACCGTGATGCCGTCGAAGGCGGGATGGGTCTCGTCGAGGCCGGTGTCGAGGATGGCGATGCGGACGCCGGCGCCGGTCAGGCCCGCCGTTTGTAGGTTCCGGATCCCGGTGATCTCGTGCGGGCCGTCCTGGCTGGTCACGCCGTGGGGCGCTGGGACGGCGACGGCGAGCGCGAGCGCGGCGCCCTCAAGAAGTAGGAGGGCGAGGATCGGGCGTGCGACCACGGGGTCGCCAGCGGCGCGCCGCCCATAACTGTGTTGGGCCGGTCGGCGAAATCAGCGGGTCTTCGTGGTGGTGGCGGCCAAGGCGTCGGCCAGGGGGCCGACGACGCTGATCCGGCTGGTCGGGTTGGGGACGGTGTCGGTGGAGAGGATCTCGTCGACGCCGGCTTTCTTGAGACGGTCTTCAGCGCCGCCGATGAAGAGGCCGTGCACGCCGACGGCGAACGTGGCTTGGGCGCCTTGGTCACGCAGCATCGCCAGGGCGGTGGCCATGGTGCCGCCGGTGCTGATGATGTCGTCGACGATGGCGACGCGCATGCCGTCGACGTCGAGTTCTTTGGGCTGCATGCGGACCGTCTGGCTGTCGATCCGGGTCTTCTCCAAATGGTCGACGTCGGCGCTGCACCGGTCGGCGACGTCGCGGGCACGGTCGAGTGCGCCTTCGTCGGGTGCCAGGACGCAGTCGACGTCGCGTTCGTCGAGCGCCTCGGCGATGGGGCCGGAGGCGGAGACGGTGGTCGTGCGGCATTCGAAGAAGTCCAGGACGTCCGCTTTGTGGGGGTCGACGGTCAGCAGTTGGTCGCTGGTGGCGTCGATGGCGCGAGCCACGACGTGCGCCGAGAGCGCTTCCCCGGGTTGGAAGACGCGGTCCTGGCGGGCGTAGGCGAGGTACGGCACGACGGCGATGATGGGGCCGCCGCCGGCGCGGCGGGCCGCGTCGAGCAGGAGGAGCAGGTCGGTGAACCGGTCGGGCGGCCAGAGGCTTTGGCATACGACGACGGGGCCGTCGACGTCGTCGAGGATGCGGATGTATTTCTCGCCGTCCGGGAACGTCTTGGACTCGACGTGGCCCACGGGATCGTTGGTGTGTTGGGCCAGGCGGCGCGCCAAGCCTTCGCTGCCTGGGCCTGGAAGAATCATGGGCGGGCCGCGTCAACGCCGGCGGCTGTTTTAACCTTGCGTGGAGGGCGGCGGCGCTGGGTCAGAGGATGAGCATCTTGAACACGAGGTAGGCAATGATCACCATGAAGAAGATGTGGCGCAGGCCGGCGGAGAATCGGTTTTCGCGGATGACGCCGGCGACGGCGCCGTTTCCGAGCGCCTGGACGAGGACCGCGTGGAAGTAGGCGCCTTTGAGCGCGTCGGGGTCGAACTTGCGGCCGGCGAAGAGGCCTTGGCCGCCGCTGGCGGACTGCGTGGTCTCAAGCAGGGGCGGGATGAAGGCGATGGCGAGGACGGCGAGGATCGCGAGGAAGACGAGGAAGACGACGTAGATGACGATCAGGTACGTCGTCATGGCGATGCGGCGTTCGGATTCGAGTGCCTTGATCTCGAAGACGTCGTGGGCGGCGGCTTTCAGGATGTCGGGCGTGTTGCCGCCGCTTCGCGACGATTCGACGACGAGGTTCGCGGTGCGTTGTACCATCTGCGACCGGCTGCGTTTTCCGAACCGGGCGAACACCTCTTCGAACGTGACGCCCCAGGAGGCTTGGGTGGCCATGAGCTGGACCTCCTCGTTGAGAGGTCCGTAATCCTTCCGGCGGGCGGCTTGCAGGGCGGAGTGCAGGGAGAGGCCGGCGTTGGAGGATTCGGAGAGGTCGGAGAGGAAGTCGGCGAGCCGTTCTTCGAGGAACTGGTCGCGGCGGTGTTCGCGGTGCATGTAGAAGCCGGCGGGGCCGGTGACGCTGAGGACGCCGGCGACGACGACTTCGTGCTGCCATTGGTCGGTGAGGCGGAAGGCGCCGATTTCGACGAAGCCGCGCGTGTACAGGCTGACGATCAGCCAGAGGAACAGCAGCGCCAGGAGGGCGGAGAGCGCGCTGACGGCGATGATGGCGCGTTGGCGTTGGCTCATCTTCTTCCGGTAGAGTGGCCGGCGCTTTCGGGTGACGGTGACGGTGGCGGCGGTGAAGAGGAAGGCGACGAGGACGAGGACGACGACGAAGAGGAACCGGGCCCACGCGGGCGCGGGGATGATGGCGCCGAGCAGGGGGATGTGTTCGCGGCCGGCGGCGGCCACGAAGGCGACCAGGAACACGATCGACGCGATGAGGACGGACGTGAGAAGGGGCGATGCGCTGGTCACGGCGCGGAGGCGGCCGAGTTCGTCGGGTCGGTTGACGATGAGTTCGAACGCGGCGGGGATGCGGAAGAGGACCATGGCGGCGACGGCGATCAGGAGGTGGCCGAGGAGGAGCACGTAGATGCCTTGGCCGGCTTCGAGCGCTTCGCCGGTGACGAAGAAGAGGTCGGCGGCGCCGGCGGTCAATGCGTTTACCCAGGCGATGACGCCGAGGCCGGCGAGGGTGCCGGCGACGATCATCGGGGTCCGTTGGGGACGGAAGGCGCCGTCGCCGGAACGGCGTTCGAGGAGCACGGCGGCCTGGAGGATTGCGAGCGCGGCGGGCACGGACCAGATGACGGTGAGCAGGCCGCGGGAGATCTGAGGTTCGGCTTGTAGGATCAAGACGACCAGGGCGATCGCCTCGATGAGTGCGCCGGCGGCCAGGAACACGTTGAAGCCGGCGAGGATGCCGTAGGTCGCCATGGGGCGGATCCGGAACCATCGTGTGGGTAGGGCGGGACCCCAGACGGCCAGCGCAAGGGTGCCGCCGGATCCGGCGATCAGGAGTAGGGTGGCGACGAGGCGGGCCTGGGGGGCGGCCGCGTAGACGGCGAGGCCGGTCAGCGCGGCGGCTGCGGCACCGGCGTACGCTGCCACGATGCGCCGATTCTCCACGTTCACGCCTCCGGTTTCATGCTCTTGGTGAGGTTGGCGAACATGAAGTGGATGACCGGCAGCAGGAGCAGGATGATGATGTAGAGTGTCTGCAGTGGGTCGACGAGGCGGCTGGAGACGAGGCTGAGGACGCTTACGATGACGATGAGGAAGAGCGGTCCGGCGACGGCGACGACGACGTAGGATTCGGCGACGACGCCGAGGTTCTCGATGAAGCTTTTCTCGTTGCGGCGTTGTCGTTCGCTGGCCAGGGCCGCCTTCTGCATCAGGTAGGCGTGGAGGTCGCCGCCGCTGTTGACGGTGCTGACGGCGCCTTGGAGGAATTCGGTGAATTGGCGGGATGCGGAGCGGCGGGAGGCGTCCATCATGGCGGCGACGATGTCCTTGCCGAGCATGGTGACGTCGCGGTGGATCCAGCGGGCCTCCTCGGCGACCTCGCCGTAGATCTCTTGGCGGGCCAGGGCGCCGAAGGCGACGGAGGGGATGACGCCGGCGGAGGTCATGGCGGAGAGGAAGTTGAGGGCGTACGGCATGTTCGCGTCGATCTTCCGTTGCCGGTTCTGGATCTGCATCTCCGGGTACATCATCATGTAGAGGTAGACCATGATGCCCATCA
>CAZXJU010000037.1:5184-12768 GCA_964641035.1 uncultured Halobacteriales archaeon
TGGATCTGCATCTCCGGGTACATCATCATGTAGAGGTAGACCATGATGCCCATCAAGGGCCCGATCAGGAGGGTGAGCGCGCCGCGGGCGCCTAGTTGTTCGCCGAAGAGGGCGGCGAAGGTGAGCCCGGCGGCGGACCCGAGGAGGATGGCGACGGCGACCCAGAAGTAGACGAGTGCGAGGTACGCCTCGGGGTGGATGAGGATGCGGCCTTTGAGGAACTGGAGCGCCAGTTCGGGGTATTGTTGGATGCTTCGGTGTGCGACGCGTCCGAAGAAGAGTTGGGCCGTGTGCGTGAGCGCCCGGTTCATGCGTCGTCCCCGTTGCGTGCCTGGGCCAACAGTTCGTCGATGACCTCGTCGACGTGGTCGGGCCGGTGTTGGTATGTGGCGGCGACTTGGGCGATGTCGTCGAAGGTGAGGCCGCCGGCGGATTGGAGCCGTTCGACGATCTCGGTCCGGCGGGCCAATTCGTCGCGCAGCCGTGTGCCCGTCCAGTTGTTGCGTTCGGCGATCGCGTCCAGCTTGTAGCTCTTGCCGGCGTAGTGGTACGAATCGGTGGCGGGGTCCCAGGAGAACGCGGTGTGCGTCAGGAGTTCCTTGCTGCCGGGGTCGATGTCGACGACTTCGACGACCTCTTTGATGCGGCGCATGCGTTTTCCGCCGAACGTGACCAGTGCCTGCAACACGATCACGTCGAGCGCCTGCAACACGAGGCGGGGCACGTTGATGGGTTCGTTCTCGAGACGGTAGACGACGCTGCGGGCGGAGTCGGCGTGCATGGTGCCGTAGACGGTGTGGCCCGTCGCCATGGCCTGGAAGGCGACGGTCGCCTCTTTGCCCCGTACTTCGCCGACCAGGATGTATTCGGGCCGTTGTCGCAGCGCGGCGACTAGGAGGTCGAACATGCCGACCTGTTTCGCGTCGAGGGTGCGGGCGCTGCCTCGCGTCACGGAGCGGACCCAGTTGGGGTGCGGGAGGTTGATCTCGCGGGTGTCTTCGATGGAGACGATCTTGGCTTCCGGCGGGATGAACAGGGAGACGGCGTTGAGCGACGTCGTCTTGCCGCTGGCGGTGCCGCCGCTGAAGACCATGCTTGCGCCGTACTGCACCAGCAGCCAGAGGTATGCCAGGAGCTGCGGGTCCATGGTGCCCATGCGCACCAGGTCGATGGGGCTGAAGGGTTGCGTGTTGAACCGCCGGATCGTGAAGGTGGATCCGTTGTCGGTGACTTCGCGGCCCAGCGTCGCCTGCAGCCGGCTTCCGTCGGGCAGGGCGCCGTCGACGAGCGGGTCGGCGACGGTGATCTGTTTGCCGGCGCGTTGTGCCATCCGGATGACGAGCGCGTCGAGTACGTCTTCGTCCTCGAGAATGAGGGTGGACTCCATGGAGCCGTATTTCCGGTGGTAGATGTAGACGGGGACCTTCACGCCGTCGCAGGAGATGTCCTCGATGTCCTCGTCGCGCATGATCACGTCGATGGGTCCGGCGCCGACGAAGTCGCGTTCGAGGTAGTATTCGACGCGTTTGCGGCCGATGGGCGTCAATTGGACGCGGTAGTCCTGGATGACGTCGTCGATGCGGTCGCGTAAGTATTGCAGGCTTTCCGTGCTGACGCCGCGGCCCAGGTACTTCATCTCGACGTCCATCGTGCGGATGAGCGCCTCGCGGATGAAGTCGAGGCCGCGTTGCTGGGTGTCGGTCAGCGGCGGCTCGAGGACTTCGTACCGGTGTCGGGCCCGTTCGCGTTCGAAGAGGATGCGGATGTAGGCGTGGTCGGGCCGCAACTCCTTGGTGACCAGCACGTCGTAGCCGGGTCCGGGTTCCGGTACGGGGGTGATCTCCTCGTCGGGCGGTTCCGGGTCGCCGCGGCGGAACCACGTCCACCAGCGGCGCAGGGTCGCCATGAAGCCTCCCGTGCCGCCGTTGCCCGCGGCGTCCTCGGGCGGCGGAGACTCGGAGGCGACGTCAACTTCCCCGTCACCCATAGGCGTCCTCCTGGACGCATCGCAAGCGCCAGGTCGCGTTAAAAACATTTATCTGTAGCCCGCAGCGGTGCGTAGGTGGCATGGGTCCGCGGTCGTGGCGCGAGGACGACGCCGTATCGGAGGTCGTCGGGACGATCCTTCTGGTCGCGATCAGCGTGATGCTTTTCGCGGGCCTGTCGATGGTCGTCTGGCAGCAGATGCAGACGAGCCCCGCCCCGGCCAACGCGGACCTCCGGTTGGACGTCGAGGGCGAATGGGTGAGCCTGACGCACGTCTGGGGCGAGAGCCTGCCGGTCTCGGATACGCGGCTGATGCTCACCATCGACGGCACTCGCGGCGACTACCCGCTCGATGAGCCGCCGTTGGCGGGCCACCTGGACCATGTCTCCAGCGGTTCCCCGACCCATTGGGACCTGGGCGAGACGTTGTGGATCGGGTGCCCGGCCGGCGAGTCGTGCGCGTTTGCCGGTCAGACGACCGACGAGGTCACCGGCATCGACGAGCGAGCCAACGCTGTGCTTTTCTCGACGTTGGAGGGCGTGACGCCGGGCCTCATCCTCAACCCGTTGCCGGACCTGGTCGTCGGGACGCAGCCGATGGAGGACCTGACGCCGTCGGACGGACTCCTCATGGAGTGCACGTACCGGTTCCGCGCCGTCGTGGGCAACACGGGCCTGGAACCGGTGGCGGACACCGCGTCGCTGGTCACGAAATTTTACGTGGACGGGGGGGAGGTCCATACGGACACGCGAAGTGGTCCGTTGGCCGTCGGGGCGACGTACGTCGTCGAGTCCGACCAGGTCGTCGTCTCCGGGGCTGGGTCCCACACGTTCCGGGCGACGATCGAC
This sequence comes from uncultured Halobacteriales archaeon, assembly GCA_964641035.1. Lineage (GTDB taxonomy): Archaea > Thermoplasmatota > E2 > JACPAO01 > JACPAO01 > CAZXJU01. The sequence continues at coordinate 8,020 of CAZXJU010000037.1, forward strand.
GAGCCGGACAACGTGGTGGAGATCGCCGATGACCCGGCGGCGAACCGCGACGACCGGTCCTTCAGCTTGATCGCGGGCGAAGCGGACCCGGGCTTCGCGTACGAGGACGGCAACGACGACGGGTTCTACTACCCGTGCGTTTCCGACGATGCAAAGATCGAAAATGTCGATATCGACGGCGGCGCCTACTCCACAACCGCCCCGGTCGGCATCGTGATCCCCCCGTCCGTCGGCACGATCTCGGTCGCAGGGCCCATCACGTTCGCGTCGGGCGGTTCGTTGACTGTCGGTGTGGACCTGTCGGCCACGGGCCTCAACAGCGTGACCTTGGACGCCGACAACGCCCTGAATTTCATCGGTTCGCCGGCCCCGACCGTCACGGCGACCGGCGACATCGACATCGACGCGGACGGCGACATCGACATTGGCGGGGTCACGTTGTCCGCTGAAGGGTTCGCGATCACTATCGATTCGCTGGCCGGCTCGATCCTGGCCGACGGTTTGGTGGTTCCGGACCTGGCGACGGACGCCACGCGCATCGACGTCAACGCTGGCGGCTACATCACGGCGCAGGGGGCGGACGTACACGTCCAGAACGGCATCCGATTCGACGCCACGGGAACGACCGGCTCCGGGTCGCTGCTTTTGCAGGACGCCACGCTGGAGGCGGACCCGGGCTCCGGCCTGTTCTCTGGCCACGCGATCCGGCTCAACGGCGACGGCGACGTGCACGTAGAACGGATGTACATGCGGACGGCGGCCGACCTGATCGGCATCAGCGTCGATTCCGTCTCGAACACCCTCTTCTACGAGAATCTAGACTGCGACACGCTGGGCGGAAGCCAGAACAATGTGGTCCTGACGCCTGTAGGGGCCAACAAGGACGGCGGCTCCGGCGCGCAATGCTCGGTGGTGTGAGCGTGGCCGGAAACCGCGACGCATGGAATCGAGGCGGTTCGGACGACGGCGTCTCCGTCGTCGTGTCGGCCGTCCTCGTCTTCGGCCTGATCATCATGGTGCTGGCCACCTACACGGCGACCATCGTACCCGACCAGATTCGGGACGCGGAGGCTGCCCACATGCGCCGCGTCAACGGGGATCTGGGCGACGTGGCCACGCGCTTGGGCCAGGCGTCCTCGCTCTCCGGCGGCGGCCAATTCGCCCAACAGATGGACCTGGGCACGACGAGCGTCCCGTTCTTCGCGGCCGTCGAATCCACGGGCCAGCTCGGGGTCGCCGACGATGCGTTCTTTTCGTCGCTCAGCTGCGACACGACGAACCTCGTGGCGCGCGACGGGGCCGCGGCACCGGGCGCCACTTTCGCCACCGCCAGCGGTAGCATGGCCGTCGACGACGTCCTTGTGCTCGAGTTCCTGGTCACGTCGTACGTCTACGATTCGATGGTGGGCGCCGTGACGACATCCGTGACCGCCGTCGGGCCCGACGGGTCGACCCTCGGGACGTTCGAATTGGTGTTGGACAATTCGGCCGCGACCGTGCGGACGCTCGACGGGGATGGCGCCCTCGTGGTGGAGCAGGTCGTCCAGCAGACCAGCGGCCAGATCGATTCGCTGCGCGTCGACGTCATGAACCGCATCTACGGGTTCGCAAGCCTCTTGGAGGACGCCCAGGGAGAGCGGACCCTTACCTTCTCGTCCGGCACTGGCGCCGTGACGGTCTACAGCGTCGGCCGCGCCGACGACGGCACCCTCGTGACAAAGGGGACCGGGCGGGCGCTGCCGCCCGGGTTCGCCCGGTCGGTCAACTCGGCGTCCCTCGTCTACACGTCGCACAACCACCGGTTCATGGACCAGACGTACGCGTTGGAAGGAGGCGCCGTCGTCTTGTCGCAGGAAGCGGGCGACTTCCTTACGGTCGTCCCGTTCCGCTTGGTGAACCCGGCTTCGGGCATTCCCTACCTGAGTCTGGACCTGATCAGCATCACGGGCACGGGGGACACGTCCGGCACCCACCGGGCGACCGTCTCCGTCGTGGTGCGCGCGCCCGTTCACTCCATCGTCGAATGCGTCGAACCCCGCGTATTGGTCACCAGCGAATACCAAGGCGGGTGGGCGACCGCCTGGCAGCACGAACTGACTCGCGCGGGGCTCGGGACGGCCCCGCTCAATCCGACGGCCGAGTTCCTGGCCGTGTCCTTGCCGGGCACCTGGTTCGTGGAGCTGACGGAAGTGCGCGCCGAGCTGAGGGTCTCATAGCAAAGGTTTTCGGTGCGAGGAGGTTGGTGTGGGTCCGATGGACATCGAGCGTTGCTCAACGGGCGTCCAGGACCTGGACGACATCATGGGCGGCGGGTACCCGGTCGGCCACGTCATCCTGGTCGCCGGCGGCAGCGGCATGGGCAAGACCACGCTCGGGTTCCAGTTCCTCTGCGACGGTGCGCGCAACGGCGAACCGGGGGCGTTCATCTCGATCACCGAGCCGACGCCGATGCTGAAGCGGACGTTGGCCAGTTACGAGTTCTACGATCAGAAATACGTCGAGGAAGGCACCCTTTCCTTGTTGGACCTGCGGGCCATCGCGCAGAAACTGGGCGCCGGCGACGGGATGTTCGGGGCCGCCCAGGCCAAGGAGATCCTCGACATCATCGGGCGCATGGTCAGCGAGCTGGGCATCCGTCGGCTCGTCATCGACTCGATCACCGCCATCTGCCAATGGATCCACGAGCCGGCGCACATCCGCGACTTCGTCTTCCGGTTGGGGCTCGTGCTCAGCGAGATCGGGTGCACGACGCTCCTGACGTCGGAGACGCCGCCTCGGAAACTCCAATACTCGATGTTCGGCGTGGAGGAGTTCATCTCCGACGGGATCATTTTCCTCTCGGAGATCGAACGGCAACGGGACCTGTTGCGGACCGCGCAGGTCATCAAGATGCGCGGCACCAGCCACCGTCGCGCCAAATATTTCATGGAGCTCTCCGACAAGGGCATCACGTTGACGCCGATGCTGACCGACATGGAATCGTCGGGGGCCTGAACGCGTGGCCAAGGGCCTGCTTTCCACGGGGATCCCCCAACTCGACGAATTCCTGGGCGGCGGCCTGCCCGCCGGGTCCCTCGTCGTCCTGTTGGCGCCGGCGGGCGCGGGCACCGAGATCCTCGCCAAGCAGTTCGCGGCGGGACGCCCGGAGGCCGACGAGGAGAACGACCTCTTCATCACGACGGAAGAGAGCAAAGAGGAGGTCCATGCCGCCCTCGAGTCGTTCGGGTTCCGGGGACGCCCCACGGTCCGGAGTCTTTCCGACGAATACGCCCAACGGCTGATGGAGCAGGAACGGGAGCGGCTCCAGTACAACCGGCCGGAGGCGCTGCGTTCCCTGATCTCCGCCGATTCCAAGGACCTGCTCAACACGGACAAGGCGACCCCGCTGGCCTTCCTGCGGGAACTCTTGCGCCCCTACGCCGGCGGGACGCCGCCGCAACGGCTCACCGTGCATTCCATCGACTTCTTCATCGGCATGTACGGCCCCGACCCGGTCATGAACACGCTGACGGCGCTGAAGATGGAGAACGCGCACCTGGGCGGCTTGGTGTGTGTGACCCTCAACAAGAATGCGCAGGAGTCGACCGTCGAGAGCCGGCTGGCCACCCTGGCCGACTGCCTGATCGAGCTGGAATCCGGACGCCGTGGCACCCAATCCGAGAAGTTCTTGCACATCCGCAAGGTCAAGAACCGCCCCGTCGGCATGGGCGTCGCGCCGTATCGGGTCAGCCAGTCCGGGTTCGAGTTGGACGACCTCGACCGCATCCTGTGAATTTCTACAATTCAATTAAAAATATATACCGCGATACCACCCGGACGTACCCATGCCGTCGGGTGGTGAGCGGAAGAAACGGGGTGCCCCTGCGTCGCAGGGCTCCGCTGGCGGCCGACGTCGGAAACTGCCCGGCGACGACATGGCCGAAGTACTCTACTTGACTCCGGCCGACGATTCATCCGATTCCAAGGAGAAGAACGACGTCGCCGACCGGTTCGACGAGATCGACGACATCTTCGGCGACGACTTGTCCGACGAGCCTGAGGCTTCGCCCGCGCCCAAGAAGAGGGCGCAGACCGATTTCTCGCCCACGGAGGCACCAGCCAAGCAGCCGAAGCGCTTTCCCGGCGTGACCTTCGTTGAGGTCTTTTTGCCGTGCCGCCGCGCCAATTGCAAGGAGTGCGACGGCGCCAACGGCTCTTCGCCTCGGCCCGTAGCCGTATCCCACCCGTTCGACGCCGTCGGATACGACCACCGCCCCGGCCAGGCGTCCGACGTCCCGCCGGCGGAACGCCGACCCGGTGACCCCGCCGGCCTGAAGCCTGGCGCTGCAACGCAACCCAAGCCGACGCCCGTGCGTGCAGCCGACGAGCCGGAACCCTCGGCTCCGGAACGGCCGGCTCCCCAGCGGACCCCGCCTCGTCCAGGTTCAACGCCCGCCAAGCCGGCGGCGCGCCCGACGCGGGCGGTCGCCGCGAGCTCGGAAGAGGCCGACGAGCCGGAACCAGCCGACGCGCCCGAACGTCCGGCTCCCCACCGTACCCCGCCACGGCCAGGTTCCACGCCCGCCAAGCCGGCCGCGCGCCCGACGCGGCCGGTCGCTGCACGCCAGGAACCGGCCGAACCAGCGTCCGCTCCGCAGACGGCGAACCCGTCGCGGCCGTCGGCGTCCGGGCAGGAGCGCCCGGCGTCCCAGCCTGCCGCCCGTAGCACCTCGCGGGCGCCTAGGGATGCACCGTTGGTAGGTGTGGAAT
>CAZXJU010000038.1:0-12515 GCA_964641035.1 uncultured Halobacteriales archaeon
GTACGGCCGGTGGCTGTTCAAGACCGGCGCCTATTACCTGCGCGGCCGCTGGCACATCGACCTCGCCAAGAAGACGCTCGACTCCGAAGACGACCGCAAAGACCTGCACGGCATCCTGTACCTGGCCCGCATGAGCAACCGGCGGCCGCAGGATGTGAACCGCAACGGCGCCGGGTACGCGCTTCAGCAGATGCAGATCGACGGCGCCATCGACCGGGGCGTCGCCCTTCCATGGAAACGGAACCTCGCCGAGGACTGGAAGGACGCGGCGACCCTGTGCGCCGTGGACCGCGGCGGCCAGATCGTGAACCCCGAACCCGGAATCTACGAGGACGTGGCCGCGTGCGACTTCAGCGGGTACTACCCGTCGCTCGTCGTCGAACACAACCTCTCCAGCGACACGATCAACTGCCCCTGCTGCCCCGACGGACCCGTCATCCCCGAACTCGGCTACCACGTCTGCCAGAGGCACGACGGCCACCAGTCGGAGATCCTCAAGCGGCTGGCGCCGCACCGGCGGTACGTGAAGGCGGTGCTGCGGCGCGCGGCGACCCGCGGCGACGTCGACGCCGACGAGGTGGCCAAAGCCAAGGCGGTCAAGTCCGAGCAGAAAGCGCTCGGCGTCGTCTGCTTCGGCTACTTCCGCTACCGCAACGCCCGCTTCGGGTGCGCCGAGGTCCACCAGGCGATCCAATGCTACGGCCGCGCCGGCATGACACGCGCCCGCGAACTCGCGCAGGAGGAGGGGTTCCGGATGGTGCATACGCTCACGGATTGCGCGTTCCTCGAGAAGCCCGGCATGACGCGGGCGGACGCGCGCCGCATCGCCCGCCGCATCGGACGCGAGGTCGGCGTGCCGATGGACATCGAAGGCGTCTACGACTGGGTCGTCTTCCTGCCTTCGAAGACGCATTCGACGACGAGCGACGTCGGCGTGCCGAACCGGTACTACGGCCGCTTCCGCGACGGGACCCTGAAGGTGCGCGGCATCGAAGTGCAACGCCACTCGACGCCGTCCTTCGTCTACGACGCGCAGCAGGCGATGCTCGACGTGTTCTCCCATGCGCGCGACGCCGCGGGGTTCCGCGCCCGGATCCCGGCCGCCCTGTACTCCGCCAAGCGGTTCGCCGACCGGTTGCGTGCGCGCGGCGTCGACCCCGACGACCTGGGCCTCATGGTGCAGGCGCGGATGAGCGTCGAGGCGTACCGCGCCAACACCGCGGCCAAACAGGCCTTGACGGCGCTGCGCGACGCGGGCACCGAACGCCGACCCGGCGAGTACGTGAAGTACGTCGTCACGCGGCGGGACGGCCCATGGGCGGGCCGGGCGTTGCCGGTCGAGTTCCTGGATGAGGAGCCGGCGTGGTTCGGGCCGCGGTCGCCCCGCTACGACGCCGACGAGTACTTGCGATTGTTGGCGCGGTCGGTGGAGACGATGCTCGCGCCGTTCGGATACACGGAGGACGCGCTCTACGAATGGTTGGCGGGCCGGACGTCCTCACCGCGGCCGGCGCCCTCGACAAGGCTGCCGGTCAAACGGCAGCGGCGGTTGGTGCGCCGCCCCATTGGCATGTAAAAGACATACAAAATACATATATCTGGAGGAGACAATGGTAGAACGTCGCAGGACCCTCGAGGAAGCCCGACGCATCCTGGAACAAGCCAAGGCGACGAACCGCGTCGAACCGATGGACCATGCCTACGAACACTTCGTCCGCCCGTCCCAGATGGCCCAGGTACTCGCCCTCTACTCGCTCTCCTACAGTGGAACGAATGAGCGAACCGGCGAAGAGCGCTACCTCGTGGAACGTGACATCATGGACGGAACCACGCCTCGCACGCTCCGGCTCGTGGTCGAACTGCAGGAAGAGCCGCCGCGCGCGATAATCGTATCCGCCCACTGGATCGGAGCACACTGATGACGAAGAAGGCCAAGCAATGGGAACGCACGCACGAGCCAGGGCACGTGATGCCGTGTCCGGAATGCGGAAAGAAAAGCTTCGCTTGGAGCGATCGCATCCGCGAGCCGATCGCCACGCCCGGCCGCCTCGTGCTCGTCACCGGGCTGACCGGCCACGTGTGCCGGGATTGTGGCGCCCGCGGCCTCGACATGGCGTCCGCCCTCGAGGTGGAGGCCGAGCGGCAAGCCGCCGTGCCGGCCAATTACGAGGTGGCGGTGACGCGGCAGCGCGACCGACGCGCAGTCTTCTTTCCGAAAGACCTTGTCCGAATCATGGACGCCGACGAGGCGGACAAGGCCAGGCTCACACCCATCGACCACGATCGCGTGCTCGTCGAACTGGTACGCGATGACGGCGAGGAAGCCCCGGCCTGACGCCGACCGTCACGCGTCGAGACGGTCGACGACGTACTCGGCGTACCACGCCGGCCAGTCCTCGTCCCGTTCGCCCAGCTTCTCCTCGTACTCGTGGTGCGCCTCCGCCGCCTCGCGAAGCAGCGTCGCCAACCGGTCTTTTGTCAACGTGGCCATGGTCGGTCATCCCGGCCACGGACCGCGATCGTTAGCGTCCTTCGTACCCGAACAGCTTGTCGTACTCCGGGTGTGACATCGCATCGAGTTCGATGACCGCTTGTTCGCCATCGACTTCCATGACGGTGTAGAGTAGCCTCCAGCCGCCTGGGAGTTCCGACCGGAAAAGGTTCGTGACGCCCTGCTCAACGTATCGCTCCGGGATGAGTTTCTTCGGGACGTTCCGCCCGAGGAACGGCTTCCAGGGGAACTGTCCTTCGAGTCGTTCGAGCGCCTTCAGTCGCTGATTCGACCTCTGAGCCTTCTGCCCGCGGCCGGATTCGGCTTCCTTCCTCCATCGCTCGACCCGCTCATCCAAGGCGGCCGCGCGGCGAACCTGCAGCGGGTACCGGATTGCCACTACGCCACGCGCCGGCTCGACCGGTAGAGGTCGCGGGCCTCCGAGCTGGTCGCGTGGACCCAGAGGATTTTCCCGCCGGCCCCCTCGTCGACGACGACCTTCAGTTCGGAAAAGTACGCCAAAACAGCGTCGAGGACGGGATAGTTGACGCGGCCCTTGAGGCGCTTATGCAATTGGTAGCGCGTGATTGGGCCGTCGGCTTCTTGCAGGACACGCTGCACCCGAGTGATCGTGGCCAATGTGGGATTCTCCGCGAACCGCGATTCCATATGAACACATATGCATGCGTATAGTATATTAGCGTATCTAGGATTGGGGGCTGTGTCGTCCCGTTAGCGCACGCCCTGCCAGACCACCGCGCACCCAAGAGGGCCGAGGAGGCTGTGCGGTACCGGCCGACCGTCCGATGAGCAGGCACCCGGGCGGCACGTACGACGCCTTCGTCCACGCGGCTGGCAGCGCACGGCGTCGGCCGCCTCACGCCTTCTTGACCGTCGCCTTCACGTCGCTCCAATCGAGGGGGTCCCCGACCGCCTCGAGCGCGGCCGCGTCGTCGAACTTGGCGCCGCCCGCCCCCTCGTCGAGGGGGTAAGCGACCAGCGAATCGTCCGTCGGCGGGTTGAGGCACGCTTTCAGATCCTTGGGCGAATGGTCCGCCGCGTGGAGCCACACGTCGATCGCGTCGTCGTCCAATTGGCCGACCATGCGGTCGTGGAACGTCCCGAAAAACCGGTTGGGCTTGATCGTGACCAAGGCGAACGCGCGCTCGCCCTTCTTCTCCCAATACCCGCCGACGAGCGCGGGCACCGCCATGGCGGCGCCGTCGGCGCGCTCGATGCGCCACGGTCGTTTGCCGTCGCCGAGGTCCGCCCATTCGAGCAGATAGCTGACGGGCGTCACGCCGTGGGCCTTGCCGAACATGCGCGACCACATCTTGCCGGTGGCGAGCTTGTCGTCGCGCGCATTGAAGCTGGAGAAGCGTTTGCTGAACCCGAAGACGTGGCGTTCCACGTGCGGTGCCCCGTCCTCGTCGAGGTACAGCACGGGCGCGCCGGTGTGCGGCCGGATCAGGGGCCGGTCGGCGTCGCGCCATTCGACCTGGTAGCCTCGAAGCGCGTCGCGTTTCTCGATGTCGGGTCCACGCAGCCCGATGACGCCGGCCATGCGTCCGGCAGCCGCCGGCGGCCGTATAAACGGTGCGCCCCGGCCGCCCCATGCGGCCATTTCCTCCAAAAACGTCTTATGGTTTCGTCCCGCGTGGTGGATTCGGTGGACGATGTGCGAGTGGCGACGACGATCTTGATCACATTGGCGTTCGGCTTCGCCGGATGCTTCGGCGGACAGGCCCCGTTGGACGAACGGTACGGCGACGCGCACGCGCGGTTCCACAACGCGAGCCCCGACGCCATGCAGACGCAGCACGAGTTCGAGGTGCCTCCGGGCGTGCCGCTGGTGACGATCAAGGCCTCCGTGACCTCGGACGACGGCTTCGAGTTCGTCCTGCGCGACAGCGCCGGCGACCGCGTCGGCTCCTACTGCTGCCTGGACGGCAACATCAGTTGGGACCGCCTCGAGTTCCTGGCCGCGGACAACGAGGAGGGCACGTGGCGCCTGGGCATCGAGTGTCCGGCCGCATGCGAATACGTGGTCGCCATCTACTTGGGTGAGGACGTGGGCGAGGCCGCCAGCGGGTTCCAGTCGAAGTACGACGACGCGACCTTCCGGATCGCCAACGCCCCGACGGGAACGCACGACTTCTCGCAGACCATCACCGTGCCACCGGAGGCCAAGTCCTTGGAGGTCCGCTACAGCCAGCAGTCGATCGCGGAGATGGACTTCGATATCACGACGCCCGGCGGCGACTACTTCTTCGGCGTCCACCTACCCTACAAGGGCCTGGTCGAGGACGGGGCGCGCAAGGTGCTGGACCCGGAGCCGGGACCGTACACTGTCGACATGGAGTGCAAGACCGATTGCGACTACGCGATCGGATTCTACGTCGGGTAGGCCGGCGCGCTCCTGGTCGCGGCGGCCGCCGTGGCTGTCGCGCTGTCGCGCCGCCGGCGTCGAAGGGCGGGCCCGCCGGCTCCTTAAATGAGGTCTGCGTTCGCCGTCGCATGGCCGGCCTCATCGGATTGACCGCCGCCGACATCGACATCCAGGACGCGTTGGGCACCAGCCGCTGGGAGTACGACGGCGAATGGATCCCCCACCCCGTCGTGCGCCTGTCGACGACGCTGCCGGTGGCCGTCGAGGACGACCACGGGCGAAGGATCGTCCGGGCCCGGTGGGGCTTCCCGATCGGCAAGGGACGGCCTGTAGGCAACGCGCGCGACGACCGCCTCAGGGAGTCGCGGCTTTGGTCGAGCATGCTCGGCACAAGCCACTGCCTTGTGGCCACCACGGGCGTCTACGAGATGATCAAGAAACCGGAGAAGCGGAGCTATTGGTTCCGCCGGGTCGACCAGAAGCCGATCATCATGCCGGGCCTTGTCGGCGAACGCAACATCAAGGGCGAGAAGACGCTGTGCGCCACGATCGTCACCACCGAACCCAACGCCTTCTTCGGGCAGTACCACAACCGGCAGGTGTGCGCGCTCGAGGCGGACGAGCGGGACGCGTGGATGGCCGCCGACGGGGCGGACGAGGCGATGAAGCTGTTGCACGCGCCGCCGGACGACGCCTGGGAGGCGGTGCCCGTCGACAACCGCATCTTCCAGCCGGGCCGCATCGAGACGGAGGACCTCATCCCGCTAGGCGAGCCCGTCCGCCACGAGGCGTGAACGCGCCATGTGCGGACGCATCATCCAATACCGCGACATCCAGGAGCTCTTGCGGGTGTTCGCGGTGGACGAAGACCGGTTCGACCGGCCGCGCGAGCGCGAGTACAACGTGCCGCCCTCGACGAGGATCCCGGCGATCCGGACCGACGGGAAGGCCCGCGTCCTGGAAGCGTTCCACTGGGGCATCCCCCGCCCGAAGGGATCGGGCCTGGTGATCAACGCGCGCCGGGAAGGGATCACCGGCAAGCCGATGTTCCGTGGTCCCGTACGGTCGGGCCGGCTCGTGGTGCCCGTCGACGGGTTCTACGAGTGGCGCCGCGACGGTTCGCGACGCCAACCCTTCCTCATCCGGCGGACCGACGACGAGCCGATGGCGCTGGCGGGCCTGCATCGGAGGGCCGCCCTCAAGGACGGTACCGAGGCAGCGTGTCTGGTCATCATCACGACGCAACCCAACGCCGTCGTCGAACCGATCCACGACCGCATGCCGGTGATCCTCGGACGCGACGCCGTCGACGCGTGGCTCGCCGACGAAGAATTGGGCCGTGATGACCTGGCACGCCTGCTGGTCCCCGCCCCGGATGAGGCGGTCGCGGCCGCGCCCGTCGGCACCCGGGTAAACGACGCCTCCCAAGAGGACCCATCCCTGATGGACCCGATCCAGACGCTGTGACGACGAGCCCGGGACGGACACGTCGGGTCTGCGCTGTTTTGGTAGACCGAGATATCATACCGGCAGCCGACATGGTTCGAATTGGAGATCACGGACATGGGTGGACAATCCCAAAACCCGACCAAGCGAGCCCGACGGTCGACCGCGGCGGCGACGGCGGCGGTGACGCTCGCGTTGGTGTTCGCCACGTTCGGCGCGACCGCAATCTACGTTGACATGAACGCGGCGGACCGCACCCAGGCGTTCGCCAAGCAGAAGGCCGAACAGGCCAAGGACGCCGCGGACTGTCTTCACGACTACACCGGATCCGAGATCGGACCGAACGCCCACCTCTACACGATGAAACCGGCGCCGGAATGCGTCGCGGACAAGCCGTCCACGCCGGACCTTGACCGCGTCACGGACAAGGCGCTGGATGCCGCATGCGAAGAGTATGACGCGGCCATCGAGTCGCTGGGCGATTCGAACCCCGTCAAGGCCAAGTACGTCCAGGACCCGGTCGCCGAGGCCGCGGGCGCCGCACCGGACTGCCCGCAAGAGCCCGCCTGGGTATAGACCGGCGCGAGCTGCCGGAGGGCGAGAAGGCCCTCCGGCCGGCCGCCCCCGGTGACCACGTGAACGGTAGTCCCTTACGTTGGAAACGTTGAACGGCCGCCCCTGCGCGGCGTTTGGACATGTTTATCCAATGGAAACCGGGTTCCCCGGCCGGGTGGAACCATGATTCGTCCCAACGCGGACCCTCGGGTCTGGAACGTCGTACGCTGGCTCTACATCGGTTCGGGACTCCTGTTCCTGGCCAACATATCGCTGGGGATCCTCAACGTCTTCTCCGGCGAGATCATCTCAAGAGGCCAACTGCTCGCCCACTTCCACGCCGGCACCATCGGGTGGGTCACTCTCAGCGTGATCGCCACCGCACTCTGGATGTACGCCAGCCAAGGCCCCGCCAGCGACCAATACGTGTTCTGGGCCAAGGTGCTGACCATCGTCGGCCTGACGTCCGTCGCCGGCTACATCGCCGCCTTCGGGACCGTCTTCAACGCCAACGACATGTATTGGATGCTGCCGTTGTTCGGCATCCCCACCTGGGCCGTCATCGTCGGCGGATTCCTCTTCACGGCCCTCAACCTCAAACGACAGGTGACCGTGACGACCGTCCACCTGCTCCTGTTCGGCGCGCTCCTGGTCGCCTCGCTCGGCGCCACGATGGGGGTGCTTTGGGGGCTGACGCTCAACGGCGCCATCTCCCCCTACCCGGCCGGAAGCGAACCGGTCGGCGCGCACGCGGCTCCCATGGACATGTACTTGGCGCTGGCGTTCGCCGCCTTCCTGGAACTCTTCCTACGTAAGGACGACCACGCCCGATGGACCCGGCCGGGCATGTGGCAGATGGTCCTCGGCGTCGCCGCCGCCTTCCTTGTCGCCGCCGGGACCTTCTTCGGCGTCTTCCAGATCGCGCCGCTGGCGCTCGGCCTGTTCCTGGCGTCATTGGTCATCTACATGATCCGAATCGGATGGCGCGCCTTCGTCACAAACCCCGCAAGCGGCGGCCGGTCCGCCGCCGTCTTCTTCGGCGGGATCTTCTTCCCGGTCTACGTCCTCCTCTTCGTCCTCTTCGTGTTCGTCTTCTTCATCCCAGAACGACCCATCCCGCACTGGCTCGGGGTCCTCTTCATGCACACGACGTTCGTGGGCGCCGGCACGAACCTCATCCTGGCCCTACAATCCAGCTACGGCGGCCACCAAGAGGTCGCCAAGAAGCTCGAACCGTGGGCGTATTGGATCCTCAACGTCGGCATGCTGCTCTTCTTCGCCGGCGTGTACTTCGCCGGCGACCGCAACGCCGCGCTCCTCATGGCCGTCGGCGTCCTGCTCGGCCTATACGTAGCGTGGGCGCGGCTCGGCCGGTCGTGGGAAGCCCCGGACACCTCCGGCGGACCGCCGCCCGGCGTCGACCCGGCACGGCCCCCATCGCAACCCACCACGCCGCCCGGCGGGGCGGCACCCTCCGAGGAGCCGGAACCCGGCCCCGGTGCGCACTAGTACCAGACCCATAGGGCCAGGACGAGCACGGGGGCGTACGCCGCGGCCGACCCGAGCGCGCCATGCACCAGACCCCAGAGGTCGGGCCGAAGCCACCGACCGCGGCCCCGCTCCAGCCGCGTGAACACGAGAAGCCCGACGCCGAGGCAGGCGGCACCCGTGGCGTACTCCAACCACAGCCACCAATCCAACCATACGAAGACGCCGACCAAGGCGACCGCGCCAAGCGACCAGAACCCGGCCACGCCCGCCTGCCGGGACCGTTTGACCCGACGCCACGTCAAGCCGACGCCCAAGCCCGCCACGAACATGGTGGAGGTCACCGCGGTCACGACCATCTTCTCCGGGCCGAAGGGCACCTGCGCCAGCAGGAACGCCGGGCTGGCCAACGCCGCCAACAGGACCAGAAGCCACGCGCCGCGCGCGTACCACTGGTCCGCCAGCGGGACCGCCGGCTCCGCCGACGCCGCAGGCCGCTCCTTCTTCTTCGGCGGGGCCGACGACCGCGTTCGTGACGAGGACGCCGGCGGCAACGGAACCTGCGGCGGGCGGCTGCGTCCGGTGTGCGTCTTGGGCGCGACTTTGCGCGGACCCGGTCGCGGCGCCGAGGACGACGGAAGCGTGGTCTGCCTCTGCCCGCGCGGGACGCGCGCCGGCTCGCGACGCGTGGGCACGCGGAACGGGTCGTTGGGATCCTGGCACCATGGGCATATGGAGAGGGAGCGCGGGTAGACGTGCCGGTCGGTCTTCCGGCACGTCTCGTACCCGGCCTCGTTGACGTGAAGGAGCAGGTCGTACCAGTCGTGCGCTGACGGCCGCTTCCGGGGACGGCTGTGGCCTTTGCCGAAACAGTCTTCAAACATCCGACGGACGGCCGACGGCAACGACTCGTAGGCGGGCGCCCCGGCCGGCGGTTCGAGGACCCCCGGCTTCGGCTTGGTCCACGGGTAGTGCCCGGCGCGCGTCTTCTCGGCCAGCGTCTCCAGCTCCGCGACCTTCGACCCGCGCGCCTGGTACGGCCGCAGCCCGTTCATGAACAGTTGGAACAGGAGCACACCGAGCGCGTACCGGTCGCCGAGGACCCGGGTGCCCCGGAAGTCGGTGAAGTCGACGTCCAACAGCTCGGGCGCCCAGTACATCTGGTCGCCGACGATCGACGAGAAATGACCGCCGCCGGGCTTGGGCACCTGGAAGCTGTCGGTGTCCATGAAGAGCGGGGTGAACCGGCGGCTCACCAGGACGTTGCGGTCGTTCATGTCGCCGACGGCGTACCCGAAGTCGTGCAGGGTCCGCACCACATGGCACAACCGGATCGCGAGACGGACCAGGCGGTCGAACGTGACGGGTGCACCGCCCAGTTTCTCACGGCGCGCGGCGGACGTCACCTGGTAGAACGGGACGAACTCGCTGCGGCGAATCCGGTCCATCGTGTACCCGAGGAACGTCGTGGCGTCGCGGCGTGTCGGCGAATTGTAGAGAAGCGTCCGTGGCCAGGTGAGCACGGGCGCGCCGCGGATCTCGGCGTAGGCGCCGTCCGGCGGCCGGTCCACCATGGATCGGACCTTGTCGTGCTTCGCCCGCGTGCGCCGCGCTTGGTATAGGATCTTGGCCGCCAGGCCGTCGTCGCCGCCGACGGTGTACGCGGCGCCTTCCCCGCCCCGTCCCAACAGCACGGGCAACGGCACGCGGTCGCCCTGGCCGTCGTACGCCTCAACGGTCACGGCCGACCACAACCAGGCACTTGTCGTCGTCCCACGACGCGTCAACGTGGTCCGAGGAGAGGAACCGCTCGACGAGGTCCTCCTCGAAGGCCTCCGCGCGGACCTTGGGAAGGAACGCGTCGAAGAAGGGGCCGAAGGGCTGCCAGCCGTCCGGCGAACGGGTCAACAGCAGCCGCGTCAACCCGTCGGTGAACACGAGGGCGCAATCCGCCGCCTCCGTCCGGGCGAACCGGAAATGCCGCTCCCACTTGCGGTTCGTGACGGGGACGACCTCGTTGGCGTACTCGGACTCTTCCGGCGGCAGGAGGACCTCCACGCCGTCGCCACAGGCGATGACGGCGCCGTCGCCGACGATCCCGCCGACGGCGCGGTCGCCGTCGAGGGCCGCGATCTGCAGCGTGGCGGCCATGTCGGCGGCGTCCACGTGGTGTTGCGCCGCGGCGAACTCGACACCGTGGCGTGCGGCTTCGAAGGCCCGACGCATGGCTTCCTCGTCCCACTCGGGCTCCTGGCTGAGGCGCAGGACGGCCATCTGGCACGCCGCCCGGCTGCCCACGTGGCTGAGTTCGCGGCTTCCGAGCCCGTCGGCCACGGCGGCGGCCACACGCGAGCCGTCCGGGGCACGCCACGTGGCGTACGCGTCCTGGCACGGAAGGTCGTGCTTGCGGTGGCTTCGCCCGGCCCGACGGCCGCCTGCGACGCGCATCCTAGACGGTGAACGCGAACGGGTTCGGGTTCTCTTCCGTGGTGGCGGTCGGATCGTCGAAGGAGATCTCCTCGCCCGGCTTGCTGTCCTTGACCTCGCTGAGGCTGTGGCTGAGCCATTGGAAGAACTCGGCGAACCGGGCGCCGTCGATGCCGGTGACGGGGCCGGCGGCGCCGGCGATCTGTTTCAGCTTGCGGAAGTCGGAGCCTTCGGTCCCGAAGAAGAGCGGGTTGAACCGTTTGGCTTTGGCGCCCTCCTCCAGCCGGGTCCGGTAGTCGTCGATGTTGTCCGCGTCGATATCGGTGGGCGCACCGTCGGTGATGATGACGAGGAACGGGCGGTAGTAGTCGACCCCCTGCTCCTTGTAGTACTGCTTTCGGTCCTCGATCTGTTGGATGCCCAGGTCGATGGCGGCGCCCATGGAGGTCGCGCCGGCGGCCCGCAACGTAAGCTCGGGCATGTCGTCGACGCCGGAGAACGGGTGGACGACGTCCGCGGAATCGCCGAACGTGATGACGCACGTCTCGACGATCTGCTGCGCCTCCTCGTCCCCGGCCAGGAAGCCGCGGTACGCGGCCAGGCCGTCTCGCAGCGAGTCGAGGCGGGCACCCTCCATGCTCTGGCTGGTGTCCAACAGCAGCGCGCACGCGGCCTGCGGCCGGTCGGGGTGCGCGACAGGGAAGATCTCGTCGACGGTCGTGGTGGATTCCTCTTCGGCGGTCATGGTAGAGACCCAACGGCCCGCGCGCTTTAACGCTACCGGGACAGCCCTCACACTTCGAACGCGAACGGGTTGGGGTTCTCCTCGGTCTGCCGGGTGGGGTCTTCGAACTCGACGACGTCGCCCGGCTTGGATTCCTTGATCCCGCTGACGCTCTTGCTCAACCATTGGAAGAACTCGTCGAACCGCGCCCCGTCGATGCCCGTGACGCGGCCGGCGTCGCCGGCCAGGCGTTTCAGTTTGTCGAAGTTCGCGTTCTTCGTGCCGAAGAAGAGCGGGATGAATTTGCGTTCTTCGGCGCCCTCCTTGATCTGGGCGGCGCACGCCTCGAACCGGCGTTTTCCACGCAGGTCCGTGGGCCCGCCGTCGGTGATCACAACGAGGAACGGACGGTAGTAGTCGATGCCTTCGTCCTTGTAGTGCTGTTTGCGCTGGTCGATCTGCTCGATGGCCAAGTCGACGGCGGCGCCCATCGATGTCCAGCCGCCGGCCTCAAGCTCGACGTCCGGCAACTGGTCGACGCCGGAAAACGGTTGGACGACGGTCGCCTCGTCGCTGAAGGTGATGATGCACGTCTCGACGATGAGCTTGGCCTCGGGATCGTTGGCGAGGAACTCGCGGTACGCCTTCAACCCCTTCTCAAGGGCGCGAATCGGCTCTCCCTGCATGCTGCGGCTGGTGTCCAAGAGGAGTGCGCAGGCGGCCTGCGGCTTGTCGGGGTTGGCGACCGGGAAAATCTCTTCAGGGGGCATCACGGCCGTCCAGCGGGTTGGCCGAGATAAGCGTGTCGGGGACGCCGCGGGTGCTGGCGCCAACTGGGGCCGAGCAAGCCAAACCAAGCAAACCTTAAGTATCGCACACCCGTCAAAATGACGGGTAAACATGGGGAAGCCTCGGTTCGCGTTCCCACTGCTGGCGGTACTCGCCATCGTGACCGCCGGGTGTGGCGGCCCAGGTGACTCCTCCTCCCTGTCCCC
>CAZXJU010000039.1:0-5215 GCA_964641035.1 uncultured Halobacteriales archaeon
CGGCCCTTGAAAAGATGGCGTCCAGCTCGTTCGATCTGATCCTCACGGATTACAAGATGCCGCAGATGAACGGCCTCGAATTCTTGGCCGAAGCGCGGCGGGTCGCGCCGCGGACCGCACGCATCATGCTCACCGCGTTTCCCGACCTAGACCTGGCGTTGTCCGCCCTGAACGACGAGCGCATCGAGAAGTTCCTGGTCAAACCGATCGAGCCGGAGGAACTCTTGAACACGGTCCAAGACGTCCTCGACCGACGTCGCCGGACCTCCGAGTCGGCCGCGCAGCGCGCCAAGGACATGGCGGACGCTCGGCGGAAGAAGCCTGAAGGGCCCTAGACCGGACGCGTCTTCTACGACCGCCTACAGGAGGCCGAGGGCGGCCAGTTCGTTGCGGATCTTGTCGACGGCGCGCGAGGCGTCGTCGGGCCGCTTGGCGCCGGTGCAGACCAGCTTCCCCGAACCGAACAGGAGCAGCACGACCTTCGGCTCCTCCATACGGTAGACGAGGCCCGGGAACTGCTCCGGCTCGTACTCGACCCGCTCAAGGCCGAGCCCCATGGCGATCGCGTTGAGGTTCAAGTCGGCGTGAAGGTTCGACGAGGCGACGATGTTCTGGATCACAACGTCCGGCTCGTGGTTGATGTCGACGGCGCCCGCGGCCTCCACCTTCTTGCACACCAGCCCGATGGCGCGGTTCACGTCCTCCAAGGACTGCGCCCCGGTGCAGACGACTTTGCCGCTTCGGAACAAAAGCGCGGCCGTCTTCGGTTCCTTCATCCGCAGCACGAGCCCAGGAAAACGCCCGGGGTCATACTCGGCTTCGGCGATCGCGACCGCCAGTGCGTTCAGGTCCAACTCCGGGGCGATCGATGTGGAAGCCACCACGTTCTCAATACGAATTTCCGCCATTCTTGCCACGCCCGCCACTGGTCGCGCCCCACCGGGCCACGCCCAGTATATAAATTTGAAACGGAGGCCCCCTTTTTAAGCCGTTTGGCTTCGCGCGCCACCATTTGTTTATAACGAATCCGCGGCTTGCCCGGCCCGATGGGTGCCGAGGGCAGCCCCGGGTACCAGGCGGACGCCGCCGAACGCGAACTCCTTGCATGGTGGAAGGAGAACCGCGTCTTCGAACAGAGCGTCTCCAACCGGAAGGACGCCGAACCGTTCGTTTTCCTGGAAGGCCCGCCCACGGCCAACGGGATGCCGCATCCGGGCCACGTCTTGACGCGGACCCTCAAGGACACGGTCTGCCGGTACCAGACGATGCGCGGCCACCGGGTCGAGCGCCGTGCCGGCTGGGACTGCCATGGGCTGCCGGTCGAGATCGAGGTCGAGAAGGAACTCGGCCTGAAGAACAAGCAGGACATCGAGGACTACGGCGTCGAAAAGTTCAACCAGAAGTGCCGGGAGAGCGTCTTCCGGTACCTGGACGAATGGGTGGAGATGTCCGAACGGGTCGGCTTCTGGCTCGACTTCGACGACGCGTACGTCACCCTCACCAACCCGTACATCGAGAGCGTGTGGTGGAGCCTGAAGCAGGCGTGGGACAAGAACCTGCTCTACCAGGGCCACCGGGTCAGCCCATATTGTCCACGGTGCGGCACGGCCCTCTCCAGCCACGAGGTCGCCCAAGGGTACAAGGAGATCGAGGAGCCCAGCGTCTTCGCAAAGTTCCGGATCGCCGGGACCGAGAACGAATACCTGCTGGCATGGACGACGACGCCGTGGACGCTGCCAGGCAACGTGGCCCTCGCCGTCGGCCCCGACATCGACTACGTGAAAGTCGAACAGGAGACGCCGGACGGCGTCGAACGGTACATCCTCGCGCGCGCCTGCCTGGATGTCCTGCGAGGCGACTACACCGAGGTCGGTTCGCTGTCCGCCCAAGACCTGGAAGGCATGGAGTACGAGCCGCTGTTCCCGTTCCTCAAAGGCGAGGTGGGCGACGCCAAGGCGTGGGTCGTCGGCCCCGCCGACTTCGTCACCACCGAGGACGGCTCCGGCATCGTGCACACGGCCGTCATGTACGGCGAGGAGGACTACGACTTCGGGGAGGCGCTGGGCCTCCCGAAGGTCCACACCGTCGCCGAGGACGGCACGTTCCACGACTTCGTCACCGCGTACGCCGGCACGCCGGTCAAGGAGGCCGACCCGCGGATCATCGAGGACCTGCGCGAGGCCGGGCTCCTGTACCGGGTCGTCCCGTACACCCACTCGTACCCGTTCTGTTGGCGGTGCGACACGGCGCTGCTGTACTACGCGCTCGACTCGTGGTTCCTCCGGATGACGGAACTCCGCGACAACCTCGTGCGCCACAACGACACCGTCAACTGGTATCCCGGACACATCAAGGCCGGACGGTTCGGCGAGTTCATCGGCAACGTCCGCGACTGGGCGCTCAGCCGCGACCGCTACTGGGGCACCCCGCTGCCCGTCTGGACGTGCGACGGGTGCGGCCACCGCGCCTGCGTCGGATCGATCGACGAACTGGAGGCCCGCGGCGGGGACAAGGTCGCCGCCGCCCGCAAGGAGGAGAGCCTGGACCTGCACAAGCCGTTCTTGGACGGCATCACGTTCGTGTGCGACGAATGCCAAGGCACGATGCGGCGCGAACCCAGCGTGATCGACACGTGGTACGACTCCGGAGCCGCCCACTTCGCCTCCTGGCATTACCCGTTCGACCACGAGAGCGACATCGACGAGCGTAGCCCCGCGGACTTCGTCGCCGAAGGGCTCGACCAGACACGCGGCTGGTTCTACTCGCTCTTGGCGACCGCCGCCATCGTCTTCGACCGACCCGCCTACCGCAACGTCGTCGTCAACGGCCTGGTGCTCGACGACGAAGGCCGGAAGATGAGCAAGAGCCGCCGCAACTACACGAGCCCCGACGCGTTGTTCGAACGGTTCGGCGCCGACGCCGTGCGGTGGACGCTGCTCAGTTCGAGCGCCCCGTGGGCGGACAAACGGTTCGGCGAAGACGCCGTCCGTGAATCCTACGCCCGGTTCGTCCTCACGCTCTACAACACCTTCGGATTCTACGAGACGTACCGCGACCTCGACGGGTGGGACCCCGACGAGGACCCGCCCGACGAGTATACGCCGATCGACCGGTGGCTGCGCAGCCGGACGCAGGAGGTCATCGCCGGCGCCCGCGAGGACGCGGACTCGTACCAGCTCCACAAGGCGACCCGACGGATCGAAGCCTTCCTCGTCGACGACGTGTCGAACTGGTGGCTACGCCGAAGCCGCCGCCGCTTCTGGACCGACGCGCCCGGCTTCGACAAGGCATCGGCGTACCACACGCTTCGCGACGCCTTGGCCACCGTGGCCCGCCTGTGCGCCCCCTACGCGCCGTTCCTGTCCGAACGGATCCATCGCACCGTGCGCCGCACGGCGGACCCCGAGAGCGTCCACCTGTGCGACTATCCGGAGGCCGACGAGTCGGCGCGGGACCCAGAGCTGGAGACCGCGATGCAGCACATCCGCGAACTCGCCGAAGGATGCCGCGCGATGCGCGCGAAAGCCGGCGTCAAGAACCGCGTCCCGTTGGCCCAGGCGACGATCGTCCGCCGCGACAACGTACCCGACGCGTTCCACGACCTCGAGCCGCTCCTGCAGGCGGAGGCGAACGTCAAGACGATCGTCCACCAGTCGACCAGCGACGAGTTCGAAGCCAGCGAGGCGACGGTCAACCAGCGCTCGCTGGGCCGTACGTTGAAGGCGGCGGCCAAACCCGTGTTGGCCGCGTTGCGCGACGCGGACCCCCGCCAGTTGGCCAAGGAACTCGACGAGAACGGCCACGTGACGGTCACCACCGACGACGGCCCGGTGGAGGTGCCCCCGGAACATTTCGACTTCCGGACCGTGGAACGGGAAGGGACCGTGAAAGCCGAAAGCGGCCCCTACGCCGTCTACCTCGACACGACGTTGACGCCGGAGCTTGAGGCCGAAGGATGGGCGCGCGAGATCGTCCGGCGCATCCAGGAGATGCGCAAGGAGGCCGAGTGCGAAATGGAAGAGGAGATCCAGACGCGCGTCGAGGCGCCCGACGGCATCGAAAAGCACCTCGGAGCGTGGACGGAGTTCGTCGAGCGGGAGACACGCAGCCGGAGCCTCGAGTTCGCGCCGCCGACGGACACGGACCTCACCAAGGACTGGGACATCGAAGGGGAGACCGTCCGCATCGGCATCACGAGGACGAACGGGGCATGAGCCTTCTCATCAAGGACGCACGGATCCTCACGCAGGACGACCAGCGCCGACGCCTTCGAGGCAACGTGTACGCCGAAGACGGCCGCATCGTCAGCGTCGGCCACGAATCGCCCGAGGCGGAGACGGTCGTCGAAGCGGACGGACGGATCCTCATCCCCGGCCTGGTCAACGCGCACACGCACATCGCGATGAGCCTGCTGCGCGGCTACGGCGACGACCTCCCGTTGATGCGTTGGCTGGAGGACCGGATCTGGCCGGCCGAGGACCGCATGGACGAGGACGCGATCCGCGTCGGCACCCGGCTGGGGCTGCTCGAGCTGATCGCCGGCGGCACGACGACGTACCACGACATGTACATGCAGGTCCAGGCGATGGCCGAAGAGACCGACGCGGCCGGGATGCGCGCGATCATCTCGTGGGGCCTTGCGGACACCGGCAAGACGCCCGAAGGCTTGGCCCACCAGGCGATGGAGGACGTGGAGGCATTCGTCACCCGGTGGGCCGACCATCCGCGCGTCCACGGTGGCCCTGGACCGCACGCCGTCTACACGTGCCACGACGCGACGCTTCGCGCGTGCGCGCAATTGGCGCGCAAGCACGGTGCCCGGTTCCACATCCACGCGCACGAGACGCGGGAGGAGGTTTACGAGACGGAAGCAAAGCGCGGGGTCCGGCCGATCGGGCTCTTGGCGTCGCTGGACGCCCTTGACGAGTCGACGGTGCTCGCGCATTGCGGCTGGATGACGAAGGCGGAGGTCGGCCAGGTCGCCCAGGCGGGCGCCGGTGTCGTCCACTGCCCCGTCTCGAACCTGAAGCTGGCCACCGGCGGCGTCACGCCGCTTCCGGAGCTGCTGGAGGCCGGCGTGCCGGTCGGGTTGGGAACGGACGGACCGGCCAGCAACAACTCCTTGGACATGTTCGAGACGATGAAGTTCACGGCGCTGCTGCACAAGCAGGCGCGGTGGGACGCGCAGGTCGCCGACGCGCAGACCGTCTTCGAC
>CAZXJU010000039.1:5315-12422 GCA_964641035.1 uncultured Halobacteriales archaeon
CAGGCGCGCGAGGTCGCCGCCCGGCTGACCGACGCCTCCTGAGCCGGCCCGACGCCATCAGCTATAAGAGGGTCTTCTCTCCAGGCCTTCTTGGAACCCATGGCGGACGACGGGGACGGGGCAGCGAGCGTCGAGGCGCGCGGCGTCGGCAAGACGTATGACACCGGCCGGTTGAAGGTCCAGGCGTTGCGCGACGTCGATTTCGACGTGGGCCGCGGCGAGATGGTGGCGGTCATGGGCCCCAGCGGCTGCGGCAAGACGACGCTGCTGAACTGCCTGAGCGGCCTGGACACCGTCGACGGGGGGACGATCCGGATCGAGGGCAGGGACCTTACCGAGATGGGCGACGAGGCGCGCACCCGCCACCGGTCGAAGCGCATGGGGTTCATCTTCCAGTCGTTCAACCTGCTGCCCGTCCTCAGCGCCGCGGAGAACGTGGAACTGCCCCTGCTCGTCGGGGGCGTAAAACCCAAGGCGGCACGGGCACGCGCCGTCGAGGCGTTGGAGACTGTCGGTCTGGCCGCACGCGTCGACCACATGCCGAAAGAGTTGTCGGGCGGCGAGCAGCAGCGGGTGGCGGTCGCGCGGAGCATCATCAACGACCCAGCGATCGTGTGGGCCGACGAACCGACCGGCAACCTGGACTCGGACACGAGCGGCGACATCATGGGGATGCTCCGGCGGTTGAACCAGGAGCTGGGGCAGACGTACGTCGTCGTGACGCACAGTCCCGAGGTCGCCGACGTGTGCGACCGGACGGTCTGGATGCGCAACGGCACCATCGAGCAGGCCACACCAGGCCAAACGGTGCGGCGGCTTCGGGGCAAGAAGGCGTAAGCCATGGTGGGTACCGCGGAGATCTTGTTCGGCGTCGGCGTGGCGCTCCTCGCGTTGATCGGGGTGAGCGCGCTCCGCAACCGGATCCTGGGCGTGATGGCGGTCCGCAACGCGTTGCGGCGCCGCCGCCAGTCCGTCATGGTCGTCGCCGGCCTGATGGTCGGCACCGCCATCGTGTCCGGTGCGCTCGTGGCAAGCGACAGCCTGGACCAGTCGGTCCGGCAGGCGACGTACGAGTCGTTCGGGGAGATCGACGAGACCGTCGTCCTGGAAGGGTACAACTTCTTCCCAGAGTACGTGGCCGACGAGCTGGCGTCCGAGCCGGGCCTTTCCGCCGTCGCCGAGGGGGTGGCCCCGCAGGCGATCTGGGACGGCGCCGTGACGAACCCACGCACCGACCTCTACGAGCCGGGCGTGCGCCTGATCGGCTTCGACCCGGAACGGGACCGCCCGTTCGGCCCCTTCGAAGGTCCCGGCGGGTCCTTCTGGGGCGACGAGCTGGGTGCCCGCGACGTCATCCTGACCCAGGCGTTGGCCGACCGGTTGGACGCGCGCGCCGGCGACACCGTCCAGGTCAACTATTCCCGGCCCGTCGACCCGGTATTGCCGACGCTATTGCCGCTTGAGGGTACGGTGACGGGCGCCGGCAGCGGCGTGGCCGGCCTCGGCGACACGAGCGCCGAGCCGTACGTGCGACAGGTGACGGTGGAACCCAACGCCGTCGGCCTGCTGGCCGGTGTCGGGTGGGCCGACGGCCAAGCCGACCTCGACCTGGTGGTGACGGGTCCGGACGGGACGGTGACGGCCGACCGCGACGGCGCCGCGGGCAGCCCGGATTCCCCGGCGACCGTCTCGATCAACGGCACCATCGTCGATCCGCTGCCGCGGGGCACGTGGGAGGTCCGCGTCGAGGCGAAGGCCGCCGCGCAGACGTCGTTCCAAGGGTACGTCGTCGTCCTCTACGCCGAGTATGACCTTGCGAAGATCCAGGAGCGGCTGGACGCCTTGGACAACGCGTCGTTGCCGTTCGAGATGGAGGAGCTGTCGCGGCCCCAGCGCGACTCGGTCGAGTTGACGGTCGCCCGCATCACGGACGGCGGCAAAGGCCTCCAATTCCGGGAACCCGGCACCATGTTCCTGCGCCTGGACGCCCTGCAGGGCCTCTTGGGCCGGGACGGCCAGGTCAACATCGTCCGGGTGACGAACCCGGGCGGGGTGGAAGAAGGCCCGGCCACCGCCCACGTCGTCTACCCGGCGGTGTGGGCGGCGCTCAACGAGACGAAGGAGGCGCACCCCGACGTGGGCGCGGTCCAAGCGTTGACCGCCATCAACGACAAGGTGTTCTGGCTCCAGATCGCCGACGAGACCGGCGAACTGTTCACCCTGTTCCTCGGCTTCGTCGGCTCGTTCAGCGTCATCGCCGGCCTCCTGTTGATCCTCAACATCTTCACGATGCTGGCCGACGAGCGGAAGGCGGAACTGGCGATCAGTCGCGCCGTCGGCATGCGGCGCAAGCACCTGGTCCGGCTCTTCCTGTACGAAGGCACCCTGTACGCCGTCGTCGCCGGCATCATCGGCGTCTTCTTCGGCCTCGGGTTGGCCGCGGCGCTCATCTGGGCGTTCAACAACGTGTTCACCGGCCTAGGCTTCCCGCAGATCCCGTTCCAGCTTGAGGTCACGAGCCTCCTGCTCGCCTTCGCCATCGGCCTCCTCTTGACGCTGGCGACCATCTGGTTGGCCGCCCGACGCAGCAGCCGGCTCAACATCGTGCGCGCCATCCGACGGCTCGACGACCCGGAGATCCTGCGCGACCGACGGACCTTCTGGGTCGCCCTCGTACTGCTGGTCGTCGGCAGCCTCGCCACCGTCTACGGATTGGCCACCGCCGAGTTCGCCACCCAGGTCACCGGCCCCATCCTGCTCGCCGTCGGCCTCGGGCTCGCACTGCGACGGCACTTCACACGCCGCGCCGTCTATCCGCTGGTGGCGGCCGGACTGCTCGCCTACCTGACCGCCACGAACTTCTTCATCGACGAGTACGACCAGACGACAGGCAACTACTTCGGCCCCGTCCGCGCGATCGCCATGGCCGCGTGCCTCGCGGTGATGCTGCTCTACAACGAGAAAGGCACGCGCGCCGCCGCGTGGCTCTTGGCGCGCATCAAGCCGTTCCGCGCCGTCGCCCTGCCCGCGACCGCGTACCCGCTTCACAAGAAGTTCCGGACCGGGATGACGCTGCTGATGTTCGCCGTGATCCTGTTGATGGTGAGCCTCTTCTCGATCTTCGGCGGCCTCTTCGAGGTCGACCCGTCGCGCGAATCCGGCGGCTACCACATCCGCGGCGACAGCACCCAAGACGTCACCACGCTCGAAGGACACGGATCCGACCCCGACGCACTCGCCGGCGTCGAACACTACGACGTCCTCCCCTACTTCTTCCGGTTCGGCGGCGACCTCATCACCGTCTCCGGCCAACAGACCGGCCAGTTCGGCCCGCCGCAAGACACCGTGTGGGGCATCGACGAGGCGTTCGCCGAGCGCAACGAGTTCCGCCTCGTCTTCCGCCACCCCGACTACCCGACCGACGAGGCGGCGTACCAAGCCGTCGCCCAACGCGACGACGTGGCGATCGTCTCCTACCATTATTCGACGAGCCAGCAGGGCGAGGACTTCGCCCACGACGTCGGGGAGACGGTGGCGGTCGCCGCGCGCGGCAGCACCCAGGAGTTCACCATCGTCGGGATCCAGGAACAGTTCCACTTCAAGGGCGTCTTCGTCCGCCAGGACCTCGTCGGCCGCCTGTTCACCAACACCGACACGACGTTCCTTTTCACCCTCGACGAGGGGGAGGACGCCGGCGCGACGGCGAAACGGATCGAAGCGGCGTACCGCGACATCGGCATGGACGCCGTGGACCTGCACGCCGAGGTCATCGAAGAACAACAACAGTTCCGCAACCTGCTGCAGATGGTACAGGTGTTCCTCGGGCTCGGCCTCGTCGTCGGAATCGTCAGCCTGGGGATCGTCACCGCCCGCAACGTCGTGGAACGACGGCAGGAGATCGGGATGCTGCGCGCCCTCGGCTACACGCGCGCCGACGTACGCCGCACGTTCCTCATCGAGATGCTGACCACCGTCACGTTGGGGATCCTCATCGGGACCATCGTCGCCTTGTTGGTCAGCTACGGCCTCTGGGTGGCCCTCTTGCAGGACTTCGACCGGCCCTACGTCGTCCCCTGGGTGGAACTCGCGATCATCGCCGCGATCGCCTACGTCGCCACGACGCTGGCGACGCTGGCGCCGATCCGACGCGCCGCACGCACACCGCCGGCCGAGGCGTTGCGGTACATCGAATAGTCGCCATCAGAGGCCCAACGGGACGGGGGCCGTCTCCACGGCCACCTGGCACCCGACGACGGGCTCCGCGTCCGCCTCCGCTTCGCATTCCGCCTCGGCGACCGTCGGGGGTACCATCCGGTAGGCGATGGTCTCGGCGACGTCCGGATCGAGATTGTCCCCCCAGACCATGCCGGTCACGAGGCCGAGTTCGCCGTCCGGCGTCACGGCGACGCCGCCGACCCAGTCCCAACTGGCCTTGTGCTCCTGCGCCTCCCACAGGATGGTTCCGTTGGTGGCGTCGTAGGCGCGCGTCACGAAATCCGGCCGCGCGAAAAGCGGCGTCCCTTCGGCCCGTACGGCGTCCTGCGTCGCGGCCACAAGGACCCGCTGGCCGTCGGTGGAAGCCGTCACGTACGGGCTGCTGCCCCAGTTGGTGGCGAACGTGTCCGACCACAACGGGTCGCCGGTCGCCGCGTCGAACGCCCAGACCGCTTCCTGCGGCCCGTCGTTGCCGGCGACGAAGAGGCTCCCGCCGTCCGGGGACAAGGATGCGTCCGTGGGCACGTCGAACCGTGCCTGCCCGGCCGTCTGGACCCAGTTGATCGTGCCGTCTGCGGCGTCCAAGGACAGGGACAGGCCGGCGCACGACGTACCCGTCGCGTAGACGGTGCCTCCGTCGGGTGAAACCAGGACCGACGTGGCGCGCTCGTGGCAGGGTTCACCGTCGGAGGTGTCCCCGAACGTCTGTGACCACACCGTGGTTCCGTCCGTCGGGTCGAATCGGGCGACCAACAGGTCGGAACGGAATTCGTGGTCGGGTCCCGGTACGGACCCGACGACGTAGAGGGCCGTCGGCGCCTCGTCACAGAACGGCGCCGCTGCCCCGGGGTTGTCACATGCCGCATCCCGGGCCGGCGGGGCCCCCATGGAATCGGTGGCGGGTGCGACCGCGATGGCGTCGAGCGTCATCGTCCGGTTCCACAGCAGGGCGCCGGTGGACGACTCAAGAGCGACCAAGTCGCCGGCCGCGGCGAACACGGCCGCGTCGTCAAGAGAGGTGACCACGCATGCGCGGAACGTGTTACAGAGAAACGTGCCAGCGCCGTGGCCATCCTGCCATGCGAGCGCGCCCGTCTCGGCGTCGATCGCCCGTACGACCATCGAGTCTCCGGTGCCCGGGCCGTCGCCGAGCGCGTACAGGCGTTGGCCGTCATGGGACAACACGGCGTCCGCGAGGAGGCCAGGCGACATGTGGCCCCACTGTAGGTCGCCGGTCGCCACGTCGACTGCCTCCATCCGGAAATTCGTCCGG
Source organism: uncultured Halobacteriales archaeon (assembly GCA_964641035.1). Classification (GTDB taxonomy): domain Archaea; phylum Thermoplasmatota; class E2; order JACPAO01; family JACPAO01; genus CAZXJU01. Next base: position 10,804 of record CAZXJU010000039.1, read on the forward strand.
AACGACGCGTTCGTCACGTAGTGCGCGATGTATGCGGTCTCGCCGTCGGGCGAGATGTCGACGTCGGGCCAGTCGGCGGTGTTACCCGCGTCGGTGGCGTTGCTGGCCGACCACACCTTGCACCCGACGACGAGGTCGCGTGCGGGGTCGCAGCCTTGGAGGTCGTTCGTGTCGACCGAGACGCTCAACGGGTCGGCGCCTCCCAGGCCCGCCAACGGAAGCGAAGCCATCAGCAAGGCGGCAAAAATCGTGAGCGTGCGGCGTCCCGGGTTCCAGGTCTGCGGATTCAAGGTCATGGATGTCCTCCGTGTCGGCGGGCCCCACCACCGGCCGAGCCCACGTGGGACGCAATCCGCGGCCGCCTTAGCGCTTCGGTCTCGGTTCTGCCACAAACCCGACGCCGCCCCAAACTCCATGAGCCGCCGGGTCGTTGCGCCAGTCCCCATGATCGAGGTCCGCCCGCCCGAGTCCATCCATCAAGAGCAGCGCCCCGTCGAGAACGGCGACTTCCACGGCCGTTGGCACTTCAGTTTCGACAACTACCGCGACTCCGGCCACGTCCACTTCGGCCCGTTGCGCGTCTTCAACGACGACACGCTCGACCCGGGCGCCGTCTGGCCGCTGCATCCGCACCGCGAGATCGAGGTCGTCACGTACTGCGCCGGCGGCGAGTTCCTCCACGAGGACGAACACGGAAAGGGCGACGTCCTCCGGAAGGGCGACGTGCAGCACACGACGGTCGGCCGCGGCATGTGGCACAGCGAGATCAACAACAGGCCGGACGAGCCGATGCGGTTCATCCAGATGTGGATCATCCCCCGCAAGCGGGGGCTGGAGCCGGCGTTGCACATCAAGCGCGTCGACGAGGCCGACCGTACGGACCGGTGGCTGCCGCTGGTATCCAACGAGGACGACGACGCGTTGCCGGTCGAACAGGACGACGTGCGGGTACTCGCAGCGCGCCTGACGAGCGGCGGTTCGGCGACGCACCGCTTCCCCGCGGGTCGCGGCGGCTACCTCTACGTACTCGAGGACGGCCCCGTCACGCTCGACGGGCACGAACTGCCGGCCTTGGCCGCCGCCCAGATCACCGACGAGGAGGAAATCCAGGTGACCGGGCGGTCCGAGGCGGAACTGCTCCTGGTCGAGGTCGACCCGGCGTGGCACCCGTGACCCGTCCAAAGGCGCGCATACGTTTATAGCGCGTCGTGCCTCATGGCGGCCGGAGACCGATTCCGATGCCCGTCAACGTGGACCTGGAGAACCTTCGGTGGGGCACCGAGCTCGTCAAACGCGGCTTCGCCAAGATGCAGAAAGGCGGCGTCGTCATGGACGTCACGAACGCCGAGCAGGCGGCCATCGCCGAGGACGCCGGCGCGGTCGCCGTCATGGCGTTGGAGCGCGTGCCGGCCGACATCCGCGCGCAAGGCGGCGTGTCCCGCATGTCGGACCCGACGGTCATCCAAGGCATCATCGACGCGGTGACGATCCCGGTGATGGCCAAGTGCCGCATCGGCCACTTCGTCGAGGCGCAGATCCTCGAATCGTTGGGCGTCGACATGATCGACGAGTCGGAGGTCCTCACGCCCGCCGACGAGGAGCACCACATAGACAAGTGG
>CAZXJU010000040.1:0-12362 GCA_964641035.1 uncultured Halobacteriales archaeon
CCGTCTTCGATGCATTCGGGTGAGATGTCGTCGCCCCAGTAGTAGAAGTGGATGGCAGGAGTCACGCCCTCATCCTTCATGGAGACCATTTGACGGTCGGCTCCGCCCCAACCGTGTTTCAGAGTCCAGGGGCCCACCCAGAACGTGCCGTAATCGGGGTCGACGTCGGCGGCGACCTGGTGCGAGATGGATGCGGAATCCATCCCGAAGCCGACCGGGCCAGGGTCGCTGGCCGAATCGACGGTAATCGCCCCGATCATCGCTAGGCCGAAGAAGGCCGCGAACGTTGCTATGACTCCCGCTAGGTGTTTCATCGTATGTGCTCCCTGGGGGCCGGACGCCGGCTCGTCGTCCGGTCAGCGGGTCCCCGAATCGCCACATCGGCGCTGGGGGCCCCCGCTTCCGACCCTAAACACATGTTCGGACGCCGAAGGCTTTAGGTTGAGTCGAATGGAAGTATACCCGGATTTTTCGGGAAATTTTCCTATAAGACGTTTCGGGTCGCATCGAGGCGATTTTGCCGGTTCCCTCCTAGAGACCCGAACAGGGCGTGGGTAGAAGGGACGATATCGCGGCGACCGTCTGCACATGGACGGGTCGCCGAACCGACTTAAAGCACGCCCACCCAGAGAATGAATGCGATGACACGAACTGTCCTTATTGTAGACGACGAGCCGGATGTCCTGGAAAGCACCGCCGGCCTCGTAGAATCCCTTGGGTACCGTGCGGTCCGGCTCTCCGAGGCGGACGGGATCCTCGACGAGATCGAACGGGAAAAGCCGGACGTTCTCCTTCAGGATCTGAAAATGCCCGGGCTCAACGTCTCAGGGCTCGTGGCGGCGTTGCGGTCGAAGCCGTCCACGGCCGACATCCCGATCGTGTTCTTCAGCGCGAACGCCGACGTCTCCGGCACTGCAGCCCGCTTGGACGCGTGGGGCTATCTGTCGAAACCCTTCGCAAAAGAGGACCTGTCGCGACTGCTTCGAGAGGCGGTAGGCGGACCGAGTCCGAGCCAGCCAAAGCCGGTGAACGCCCTTCGTCGCGACGTCCGCGCCGTGTTCCACGACTTCTGGAACCTCATGTCGGCGATCAACAACTATGTCGTGATATTGGACGAAGCCCACGAACTTCCCAAAAGCCTCCGACGGACCGTCCGAGGCCTGGACGACGTGGTCCTCCAGCTCGAATCAAAGACGGATCGGCTCCAAACGTACGTGCTGGGCCTGGTCGAGTCGACCGCGTCGCACGACCGGAGCGACGCATTCGATGCCGCCGACTCCGCCGCCCACGAGTCGGAAAGCGCGTCGGACGCGGCGACTGGCTAATCGGGGACCGGGCGCAGGGCCTGTGCGCGCGCCAGGCGCGGCACGCCCAAGCTTCAAGCTAACGGCCGCCCTTCGGTGCACGCCCACGGAGCGCGCTACGCCCCGGACGCCGCATCGTTGGGGTCACGGAACCCACGGCCTGCTTTCGTCGCAGGCCTGCCCGATCCCTTCGTAGATCGTCCGCGGTGGGACTCTATTCGTCGTCCTTGGTGACGGCTCGCGCCTGTCGCGCCTTCGGTTTCCGATCGCCGGACGAATCTTGTTCTTGCGCTTCGCTTCGGTCGGCATCAGCTACGGGTGACGTGGGACGTTCGTCTTCATCGGCGGGGTCGCGGCCCACGCGGTCGGCCCGGACGCCCCGTCCAGCCGATGGCAAGTCTTCGCGTTCCTGGTCGGCCGCCGTTTTGCCCTTCGGGCGGCTTACGGCGTCCGATTGGCCCGCGTGGATCTGCGGTCCTTGTTCACGAGGCTCAACTGGCGATCCGTCGGTGGGTCGGAGGGGGTCGGACTCGTCATCGTTCTCGTTGCTCCGGCGTTGCTCTTTCTTTTGTTTTTCCACGGTGTTCGACTCCTGAGCTACGGGGCAACGTATCGCCACTTCGAATAGCCGTCGTGCTACGAACATCTTCAGGTCGCACGGTCCAAAAATAGGTCCGAAGACCATGTATTGTTCATGAGCACACTTGGCTGGATCTTAATCATCGTCTTGGTCTTGATTCTCCTCGGGGGCTTTTCGTTCACGATCTTCTGAGCGTGACGCAAACCCCTCGACCTGAAACAAAAACTCGCCAATGATTTCCTGGCATCCACGGGGGGTCGGTCAGTTCACCGGCAACGGCAGAAGGTGCGGTTCGTTTCGACTCGTAGCGGAAGGATTGCGAGGTCTGTCCGAGCACGATAGGATGACGACCCCTTGTGGAAGGCACGCCCAGATTTTGGACTGTGGTGGAAAAGGAACGGTCCGGCGGTGGGTGGTTGGATCTGCTTAAGGGTGGAGGGCCGCCGAACCGATCAACCACCGGATACGGTGCCGAGGACTTCCTGTTTTTCCGACCCGAACATGTCGCGTCGCCCCGATGTCGGATCGCCCGCCATCTCGCGAGTACGGTTTCGCCTCAGAAGATCGCGACGTCCCGATCCGGGTGCAACGAGAAGCATGGCGTCGTGACACGCGTCTTGCCGAGCCGACTAGCTACAGCTCTGGAATAAAAGAACGGTGCGGCGGCGGGGTGGAAAATTGCGAGGGGGGGTGCCGCCGAACCGTATGGTCCTAGGATGGCGTCCCGAGCATTTGCCGCTTGTCGGAGCCTGACATGTTCGTATTCGTGGGCGGGGTATCCATACTTCGGGATGGCCTCGCGCACGAAGCAATCCGGCCTCGGTCTTCAGGTGTCTCCGTCGTCGTATCCTTCGTCGTCGGCCGAAATGTCCTTCACCGCATCCTGGTAGTTGCGGTCCTCTTCTTGCCGTTCCTCCGCTGCAGCCTCCGCCGCAGCCTGCGCCTTCCTCATGCGGATCTTGACGTCTGCACGCCGCCTGCTTGATGTGGAACGGGCGGCCATGTCGGGGTACTCCTTGTTTTTGACCGCCACCATCCGTTTCCGCAGTGACTCGCGCGGGTCCAGCTTGCCATCGGTCGTCCCGTCGACCCATCCGCCTACCGGTTCGTCCGGCGCGGCCTTGTAGCTGTCTTCAGGGCGTGTGATTCGAACCTCACGGGCGTCTAGGGGCGCCTGCCGCGCGGTCCACGCGTCTGGGTCCTCGCGGTCGGCCAATGGGCTCATGCCGCCTTTCGGAAGCGTCCCGCGGGCCGGCTTGGTGCGCGCTGCCGCTCGTTTTTGGCTGTCTGGTTCCTGTTTCACTTGTTTGGGGGTGTCGCTGGCCATGTGATCGCATAGCCTTTTGTGCGACCCAATTGAATCGTTTCAGGGACAAACCGGCGCCCCGTCTCAAACGATGGTATGCTATGCCGGTCGATTGTCCCCGCGGGGCGGCCACGGCGACTAGAGCGCACCGGCCGCCGGGTCGAGGCGGTAGACGAGGATCGCTCCTCGGTCCTGGTTGTCCTCCATCGGCGTGACGGGAACGAGCAGGTCCATGGACCCGTCCTGGCCAAGGTCAGCCGAGACGGGACCTCGCAGCATCTTCCATGGTGCGGTCCCCAGGAACCCTTCGGCCGATCCGGTCTCAGCCGAGAGACGCCACATGCCGTCGCCGCCTTCACCGGGGCCGTTCACAAGGACGTCGGGTTCTCCGTCGCCGTCGGAGTCGGCGACGAGGATGTCCTGGTTCGACCACCAAGCGTCCACCTCGCGCACCCAGACGTCCTGGCCTTCCGCGTCGAGCCGGAACACGTTGGCCGGGCCGAGCCGCTCCCATTCGCCGGGACGGTGGCCGATCGTGTTCCAGTCCATGCCGAAGATATCGACGTGGCCGTCGCCATCGACGTCGTCGATGATGAGTCTCGTGTAGCTCATCGGGTTGGCCCATTCCGGCTGGCGCATCCAAACGACCTCGGTCTGGTACGTGTCGGGATTCTGGTGGATGGCGAAGATCGCCATGTGGAACGTGTCGTACAGTGTCGCATCGTCTTCCGGCGCGTATCGGGCCGTGAAGACGATCTCCTTGGGCGGCGTCCCGTCGAGGTCCGCGACGGTCGGACTGATCGGGACGGAACCTGGGGTGATCCCGTACGTCTCGTCCGTGGCATCAAACGTCCAAAGGGGACGGCCGTCGTCGCCGCTCAGCACGGAAATCTGCCCAGCGTCGGACGCAATGATGACCTCTAGGGCCCCGTCCTCGTCAAGGTCCGCGATGACGGGCGCGCTGTTGCCGCCGCCCCAGCATTTGTGCCATCGCATCGTACCGTCGTGGTTGAGCGCGTAGAAGCCGATCTCCTCCGTGTTCACGAGGATCTCGAGCGTGCCGTCGCCGTCCAGGTCCCCCACCGTTGCCTCCGCGTCGATGCTCGGGCTCCGGTGGCATTCCGTCATCCTCTGCTCCCAGGCTTTCGTGAACACGAAGTCGTCTTGCGTGCTCTGGGTCGCGTCGAACGTCCACACGGAGACGTAGGCGGCGTGGTTCGTGACGACAAGGGATGGAGGCTCGCCTGGGGACAAGACGTCGGCCTGGACGCCGTTGAGGATGCGTTCGACGTGCCATGCCGGCGGATAGGTCGTCGGAAGTTTCGCCAGTGCGCGGCCGGTCGTCGAGTCGAACACATAGACGTGCTTGTCGGTGCTGTGGGCGACGAACTCGTCGATGCCGTCCCCGTTGAAATCGTACGAGATTGGCGTGTTGTCGAACTGGCCGGGCCATTCGGCCAGGCCTGAGGTCGAAGGGTCACCTAGGGTGTGGAGAAGCTTCGGCGAAGAGGATGCTGAGGTGGACCAATTCCCGGGGGGGCCCTCTCCGTTGGGATCCGGGTCTGCGGACTCGTCCACGCAACCGGCGAGGAAGGGGATCGTGATGACGACGGCCAGAACCCAGGCCGTGTGCATCGCGCGTCCTGTCGACATCATGAAATGGTCTCCCCCGACCCTTTGGTTTGGTCCCGGGCGTGGGCTTGCTCTTCCTTCTCGTCGTACTTGAGCGGCATGACGCGCGACCGCATGAGGCACCAGCCGATGCGCAGCGCATCGAGCGCGCTCAACTTCGGCGAGCCCTGCCGGGGTAGATAGTCGACGGGCACGTGGGCGATCCGAAGCCCTTGGCGGACGGAGAGACTGAACATCTCTGCCTCCAGTTCGAAGCGGTGGCTTCTGAGTGGGAGTTCGGCCAGTGCGTCGGCACGGAAACCCCACAATCCGGTGCAGAGGTCGGGGCACCGTTTCATGTACAGGATGCGGGCCATCGCCGATAGCATCGACCCTCCAATGCGGTGGAGCCCGGTCATCGACCCTTCCTGGGGAATGCGGTCGGCCATGACGACGTCGGCCTCACCCCACGCCAGGGGGCCTAGGACGCGTGGGATGGCGTCGCCGGCGTACGTGCTGTCCGCGTCGAGCATGACGATGTAATCTCCGCGAAAGTGCTTGCGGCCGTCGATGAGCGCGCTGCCTTTGCCGCTTCGCTTTTCGAAGACGACCGTTGTGTCGCCGTGCTCGTAGGCGATCTCCCGTGTCCGGTCGTCGCTGTGGCCGTCCAGGATCAAGACTTCGACGTCGAAGCCCATGGCCTTCAGCGTGGCCCGGGGCAAGGATCGCAGGGTGGCGCCGAGCGCATCCGCTTCGTTCCTTGCCGGAAGGACGATCGTGACCAGGCCAGGGCGGAACGTCGGGCCGGCGGTGGGCTTCTTCATGCGGTCCCCCTCGTCTGATAGGCCAGGAGCCGGGGCGTTCCGGTCGCCTGGCCGGCGCACCATGATCCGATGAGCTCCCACTCGGGCCCCTCCACAAACCCAGTGTGCTCGGGCAGCTCTGCTACCGCGAAGCGGTCGATGACGACGACGATGGGGGTCCCCTTCTTGGCCCACGCTTGCATGGTATCTTCCCGGGACTCGTTGTCGGCGAAGAATTCGGGGGCGTACCAGATCCGGCTGGCGTCGTCAGCAAGCCCGGCAAGGACCATCTTGGGTTCTTCAGCGCCCAGGATCACGACGGTTTCAGGTGCCGCATCCGCCATGGAGCCTACTTCTTGGAGGCCTTGGAACTCGCAGGTAGGGTATAACCGGTACCAGCCGCCGGCATACCCGTTGGGCGTGGCCGCGTATACGGTGCCGGCGCTCGCGAAGAGGACGAGGAACGCGGCGGCGACGGCGAACGCTGGGCGCAGGCTTCGACTCCGCCCGCTGGTCGCCGCGTCGTCATGCCGTGAGATCGCGCGGGTGGTCCATCGGACGATGGCCGCCGCGGCCAATCCGGAAAGGATCATGAGGCCGACCGCCAGGAACACGACGGTCCGGTGCGACCAAAACGGGCTGTTGAGCGGGTTGAAGATCACAAACGGGTAGGTCGCCGCGAAGAGGGCGACACCCAGGTGGGCGAGCCGACTCGGAATGAACGGGAGCATCACGACCGCGAAGACGGCCAGTGAGAGGATGGGCCACCCGATCATGCGAGGAAGTTCGACGTGTTCCGGCATTCCTTGTGCGACCGCCGCCCACGTCATCCAGCCCAGAACGAGCGCGATTGAGGCGCTCACGGCGATCCGGGCCAAAAGTGGCGGGGTGCGGTCGGTTGGGTAGGTGGTCAACGGGTCCTTGACCTTGCGGCGGTAGATCAGGAGAAACGCCAGGGGTACAAGCGAAACCAGGAAGAGGAGCCATCCGAGCCATTGGTAGCCGGCCAAGCTGGAATCGATGTCCGCCCAGCCGCGTCCGCACATTCCGCCGCAGGACGTGAGCGTCAGCCCGAGCCCGCCGCCGATGATCGCAACCGTGACGGCCAATCCCCGAAGGGAGAGGGTCTCACGTGCGGATGCCTTGAACGGGAAGGTGAACGTCAACGCGAGGAATATCGCGCCGGTGATTGCGAGGACGCCGAAGAGCCATGGGTGGGCGAACACGAGGAACAACGCGGTCGGCGCGGCCACCGCCGTCCACGCGAGCCGCCCCTTGATGATCCGTAGGAGCGCATAAAAGAGGAACGGCAAGATCGCCAGGTCTTGGGCGGTCGGGCTCATCATCGTCGTACGGAAGATGATTTCCGGCGCGACCGCGTAGCCCAGCGCACCGACGATGGCGGCGACCGGTCCGGCGTGCCGCCACAGGAGAATGGCCATGCCGAGGATGCCGATGGCGCCGAATACGACGGGCCCCAACCGGGTGATGTCGTAGAGGTCTGCCCCGGTGAAGACCCATACGGCTGCCAGGAACGCGTGAAGGCCAGGCGGGTAGAGGCCTGCGGCTTCGGAAAGCGGTTCGAACGTGCCGGTCCGAACATGTTCGCGCACGAGGGCCATGTGGGTGTACGGGTCCTCGGCCACGATGACCGGACTGGATAATGGGTCGACAAGCCGGAGGAGGATTCCGACGAGGACGGTGGCCACGAGCGCGGCAATGGCGAGGCCTGCGCGTACGCTCGCCATTCCGAATACCGTCTTCATGGGTCCTCCTTTTGCTGCGCCGCCGTTAAAGGGTGTAGGGACAAGGCAGGTCCCATAGAAGTTCGGAGAGGGTGTTAGGGGTCCGGCCCCCGAACATGTTCGCCCCCGTACATGTTCGGACATTGATGCCATGGCGCGCATGGTCGAGGACAACCTTGGCGGAGGGACCATAAAGGCCGAAAACGCATCGTGGAATCAATGGGCCGATTCAAGCTCGCCTTGAGGCAACGTGCGTCAAAGATGAAAGCCGCCTGGCAACGTCCACGTGAGAGCCTCGGAGGCCGCCTCCGCTCCTCCGTCGACATCGTCGCCGCCGCCGCCCTTGCCTTGCTCGCAGCACTGCTTGCGTTCGTTGTGCCCGACGGGGCCGCATTTCGGATCTACGTCACACTCGCGATCCTGCTCACCGTTCCCGGCTACCTGCTCGTCCAGACGGTCGTCGTGCCGACCCGTCGACCTCGTACCCGCGCCATCCATTTGCTGCTCGGCGTCGGTGTAAGTCCGGTCGTGGTCGGACTGGCCGCCCTTTCCACCGCGGTCGTCGACGGCGGGTTCAAACCGGTACCGATCGTCATGATGGTGACAATCACATGCTTGTCATTGGCCATGATCGCCTTCATCCGACGGTCGCTTCACGAGGACACTCCCGCGCAAACCACCACGGCTCCCCAAGCAGCCGACAATTAGCGTCCCTCCCAAGGCGTTCCATTTGGACCGTTTCCGCGGACCGCTTGCGTGACCTGTGGGATTCCGCGGTCCTGGGACCGCCAAGAGGGGGATGAGCGCAGCGATTCCTCCCGCAATGCCCCTGCTTTGCCCCAAACCGCGTCGCCAAATGCTATTTGGGCCGGCTCTCCATCTCCGCAGCCGACGCGCCGATGCAAACGCCGATCACACTCCTACAGTCCGTCATTCGTCGCGCGGCCGAATCGCAAGAAGCCTGGGCAATCGTCTCGTTCATCGTCGCCGGTGGACTGCTGGTCGCATCCGTCTTCGCGGGTCTATGGGTCGTCAACGACGCGAAACGCCGCGGCCACAACGCCGCCTTGTGGATGGTGATATGGCTGCTCGCCCCCGCCATCGGGACCCTTTCCCTGCTGGCGTCCCTTTCCATCGGACAGCCCACCACGGGCGCGGTAGCGTTCAGCGGATGGGTCGTCATCGGCGCCGGGTTCGTCCTGTTGCTGTGGATCGCGGTGCGCCGAGACTACGCCGTCTTCGACGCGGACGGCCGCCCGATCCACCCGAAGGCCGTCCTCCGGAAGAACCCGCCGTTCGCCCCGGGACAGCCACCCCCGTCGCGCCGGCAGTGGCAACCGGTCCAACAGGCCGCCTGGCAGCCGGTCGGCGCGAACACGCGACCCACGTACGCGATGCACGTGCCGCCAGCCCCGACACCTGAGACGCCACGCCGCACCCAGGTCCGGTGTCCCGCGTGCCACACCATCTTCGAGTACGCACCGAACGCAGGCGGACCCACCCGGGTCGAATGCCCAACGTGCCGCCTGGCGGGCACCATCTGAGCCCGGCAACCCTTAATGGGCGACCCGTCGATGGCGGCCCGATGACCCGAGTCCACCTCCAGACGGAGCCGCTTGTCCCGACCGATGCGTGGCCCGCGGACGTCACGCCCGCCACGGGCGCCGTCACCGTGTACGTCGGCACGGTCCGCGGCGACGACGACGGACGACCCGTCAGCGCCCTCGACGTCGAAGCCTTCGACGAGATGGCACGACAGGAACTGGAGCGTTTGTGCGACGCGACCGTCGCCCGGTTCGACCTGGAAGACGTCCGTGTCTTCCATCGCATCGGCCGCGTCGAAGCCGGCGAACCGATCCTCCTGGTCGCCGTCCACGGCCGGCATCGCAAAGAGACGATTGGCGCCGTCGACTACTTCCTCGACGAGTTGAAACGCCATGTCCCCATCTGGAAGAAGGAATCCGGGCCCGAAGGGCGTTGGATCCTCGGCACGGAAGACCAGGAGGTCGTCGCATGAAGACGTCCGGCGGCATCGTCGACGTCTCAGCAAAGCCCGAGGTGGTCCGTCGCGCCGTCGCCGAAGGCACGCTGCGGCTGCGTGCCGACACGGTCGCCGCCGTCCGCGACGGCACCGTACCGAAAGGCGACGTCTTGGCCGTCGCCCGCACCGCGGCGACGCTCGCTGTCAAGAACACGCCGCTCCTGCTGCCCTACTGTCACCCGGTCCCCGTGGAGGCCGTCGACGTCGCGTTCGACGTGCCGGACGACGGGGACGCGATCCGCGTGCGGGTGACGGTACAGGCACGGTACCGGACCGGCGTCGAGATGGAGGCGTTGACCGGCACGACCGTCGCCTTGTTGACCGCCTGGGACCTGGTCAAGCCGCTGGAGAAGGACGACGCGGGCCAATATCCGGACGCCCGCATGACGGACGTGCGCGTGGTCGAGAAGGTGAAAGGATGACGCATCACAGCCATCACGAACAGGATCGGGAAGACGGCGCACGCGTCGCGATCCTCACTGTCAGCGGCTCCCGCGACGAGGACAACGACGAGAGCGGCGACCTCATCGAGAAGGTGCTTCGCGAGGCGGGGCACGAGGTCGTCGTTCGCGGCTGGGTCCCCGACGAGGTGGTACCGATCCAGACGCGGGCGCTCGAGCTCCTCGACGACGCCCAGGCGCTCGTGGTGACCGGCGGCACGGGGTTGGCGCCGACCGACGTGACGCCCGAAGCGTTTCGCGACCTCTTCGACCGTCCGTGGCCCGGGTTCGGCGAAGCGTTCCGGCTGGCCAGCCGCGAAGACGTGGGCGAGAAGGCGTGGTTGTCGCGCGCCACCGCGGGCCTCGTACGACGGGAACACGGCTTCTGCCCGGTCTTCCTGCTTCCCGGTGCGCCGGGGGCCGTCGAACTGGGCGTCCGGAAACTTATCCTGCCGCTGTTGCCGCACATCCTGGGACTCGTCCATGCCACCGACGCACGCTGAGGGGCACGCGATGCGCCCCGTGACCGACCTGATCGGGTTCGACGAGGCGCGCCGCCGCACCGTCGCGGCGTTCCGGCCCGTCGAACGGTCCGAACTGGTCGACGTCGCGGACGGCGTGGCCCGGGTGCTCGCCGAGGACGTCGTGGCCGAGCAGGACCTTCCGTCGCATCCCCGCAGTGGTATGGATGGGTATGCCGTCCGGGCCGCCGATCTCGCCGAGGCCGGAACGAGCCTAGGCGTGGTCGGCTCCGTGCACGCGGGCGATCCGCCGGATACGGTGGTCGTTTCGGCCGGTGCGTGCGCACAGATCGCGACGGGCGCCTTGTTGCCGCGCGGTGCCGACGCGGTCGTCATGGTCGAGCAGACGCAGCGCGACGGCGACGAGGTCCGGTTCGACGCGCCGGCGGCGCTCGGCCAGCATGTCGTGCCGCCGGGAAGCGACATCGACCGGGGACGGACCGTGTTGCGTCGCGGCGACGTGTTGACGCCGTTCCGTGTCTCCGTGGCGGCCGCGCTGGGGCGTCGGCGGCTGCGGGTCCTGGCGCGGCCACGGGTGCTGGTGGCGGCCTCCGGCAGCGAGGTGAGACCGTTGTCGGAGACTTTGCGTCCTGGGCAGGTGTACGATTCGAACACGGAGGGCCTGGCGCCGATCTTCGAGCGGGCCGGCGCGCGTGTCGTGCGCGCTGGAATCATCGACGACACGCCGGAAGCGTGGCGGACGTTCCTCGCGTGCCACAAGGACGTCGATGCCATCGTCGTGACCGGTGGCTCGAGCGCCGGCGAGAAGGACCTGGCCGCGCGCGTTCTGGCGGAGGCCGGTACCGTGGTGTTCCATGGGGTGCGTGTGAAGCCGGGGAAACCGCTGCTGGTGGCCACCGTCGGCGAGGTTCCGGTCGTCGTGCTGCCGGGGTTCCCGGCCAGCTGCCTGCTCGACGCGGCGGTGCTGGTGGCGCCGGCGGTCCGCCGGATGGCCGGCCGGCCGGAGGCGCCGGCGGGCGTCGTCCGTGCGCGCCTGGGCCACAGCCAACGGAGTCCGGTCGACAAGCACCACCTGCTTCCCGTCCGACTCGATGACGACGTCGCGGTCTCGACGTTCCGGGACAGCGGCGCCACCACGAGCCTCGCCGACGCCGTCGGGTACGTCGAGATCCCCGAAGGGGTGGAGGAGATCGATGAAGGCGACCGTGTCGACGTCCGTCTCTTCTGATGGGCCCGCAAGCCCTTTCACCCGCGCGGTGATGTGGCGGTCATGGCGGAGTTCGCGTTCGTCCTGACGAAGTTCCTGCACGTGCTGGGGGCCGTCCTCTGGCTCGGATGGGCCGTCTACCAGAACTATCTGCATGTGCCGGCCCTCAAGAGGCTCGAAGGGCAGGATCGGTTGGCGGCGATGACGTCGACGTTCAAACGGACGAATCCGCTCTATGGTGCGGTGAGCGTCGTGACGATCTTGTTGGGGTTGGAACTGGGCCGTCGGGTCTACGGCACGATGAACGTGGTCGCATGGTGGACGGAGCCGTTGGGTGCAAGCCGCTACGTGTTCGTCGGGTTCTGGCTGACCCTATTGGCCCTCTTATTGGGTATCCTGCACATCCCGCCGACCAAGCGGTTGGAGGCGTTGGCGGACGAGCCGTACGGCGGCGAGACGGAGCGGCAGGCCGGCGACAACTACGTCCGGTTGGCGATGCTGGGCCACACGAGCACGCTCCTGTTGGTCATTGTGTTGGCTGCGATGGTCGCGGCGAACCTCGGTGGGGTCTGAACGGCGCCGGGACAACGATACCGTTAAAAGCCTCGCCTCCTAGTGGGACACGATGAGTCTTCCCGTGACGCTCGCCTTGATCGGTGGGTTGGGCACCAGCGAAGTATTGTTCATCCTGCTCATCATCATGCTGCTTTTCGGGGCGTCGAAGATTCCCGAGTTGGCGCGGTCCCTAGGTAAGGCGCAGCGTGAGTTCCAGCAGGCGCGCGACGAGATCGAGCGGGAGGTCAACAAGCCGGCGAAGACCGCCACGACCGGCGGCGTGCCGAC
>CAZXJU010000041.1:0-12319 GCA_964641035.1 uncultured Halobacteriales archaeon
ACGAGGAGGACCTGTCGCTCACCCAGTTCTACCGGGCGGACGAGGTGTTCTGCACGGGCACCATGGGCGAGGTCGTGCCGGTCGTCGAGATCGACGGAAGGAAGATCGGGTCGGGGTCGCGGGGCCCCGTCACGAATCGGATCGCAAAGGCGTTCCACGACCGGACGCGGCATGAGGGCGAACCGCTCGTGGCGGTCGGGTGACCGCGGACGCGCTACGGGCGGGCCGGGCGTGGATGCTGGCTACTGGTCCGGGATCGCCGTGAAGGTCTCCAACCGCGGCGGCGCCTCCAAGTAGAACGTCGTATGGTACATCGTGAAGCGCAGACCGGTCGAGTAACCGATTCCGAACGGGCAGCCCCAATGCTCCGGCACGTTGAACTGGTTGTTGATCGCAACGCACGCCGGGTAGGCCGTCTCGTTGATCTCCTCACGGAAGAAGCCGGAGTAGCTGGAGAAGATGTGACTGACGTGGGCACCGCCGTGCCACATCGCCTCGCCGTCAATCGCGTGTTGGGTGGCGTAGTCCGTGTCGTTGATCTGCGCGAAGACCCGGATCGGCGACTTGCCCCACCCGAGGAAGGGGCAGGGGTCGGGCCCGTCGGGGCCGCCGGTCTGGCAGCTGCTCACCAGGCTGCTGGCGAAGATCATCTCTTCCTCGGTCTCCCACGCGATCTCGTGGACGCCGGCCTGCCATTCGGCGCCGACCTCGACGGAGGTGCCGGTCTTCGGTTCTCCCCACGGGCACGGGGCGCCCACGAAGGGCGGGAACGGGCCCGCGGAATACACCGCGGAGAACGTGCAGGCGGAGAACCCTTCGAAGATGATGGTCGACAAGTAGGGCGCCTGGCCGGGCAGACCGGTGATTGTGAAGAACAGCTCGGCGACGCTGCCTGCGGACACGGTGACTTCCTGTGACGTCGACTCGTAGCCTTCGGCGGTCACGAGTACCGTGTGGCGCCCGGGTTCGACGCCAAGTAGGGAGAAGCCGCCTTCCTCGTCCGTGAGGGTCCAGGGTCCGTCTTCGACGCTGACGTTGGCGTCGGCGACCGGGAAGACCTCTTCCGAGACGACGCGGCCCTGGATGCCGGTGGCGTCGTCGGCCTGCGTGGCCAACGGCTCGTTCGGTGCCTGGGTGCATGCGGAGAACACGACCGCCACGAGCATCAAGGCAAACCCCACCCCGATGCCACGCTTGGCACCGGTCGGAGCGGGCCGATGGAAGGAGAAAAGGCGTTCCGTGAACGTCATGGTACAACCCGTGCCATTCTAGCCTTTAACGCTTTTGGCATAACATTCGCGGTCCGGCCGGCACCGCGCGTCGTCTGGGCCCCCCGTCGGTGGATTCGAACCGGCAGGTCTTCGGACGGCCAGCTGACCATTACCAGACGTCAATCTGTCGTCCGTCTGCGGAAGGTCCGGTCCGCCCGCTCCGTCCCGTCCGGGCGGACATTTCGTAACCCCATGGCGGGCAGGCTAGCCTTTGCATACGTCACGCCCGTTCATGTGCGGGCGCTGCATTATCAAGACTGAGGGGCCTCGCCATGACTGTGGCTCTCAGACGTGCCTTTACTCCTGTAAGGAATCCACGTCGCCGTATGGCGGCATTTCTGGTGGTCCTGGTTTTCGCAGCAGGATGTACCGCGGCGAGTCCCAACGCGGCACCCCCGACGCCCACGGCATCCGTGGCTCCACCGGCTACCTTCACCGATGACACCGCAGGCGTGCAGGGGACGGTACTGGACGACGGGTTGCATCCGATCGGAGGCGCCGAGGTCTCCCTCGCCCAAGTCAGCCATACCGTATTGTCCGACCGGGACGGTACCTTCAGTTTCTCCAACGTTCCGCCGGGGACCGTGACCGTCACGGTGACCAAGCCCTCGTATGAACCCGCCGTCAAGACTGTCTCGGCCCCGGCAGGCGAAATCACGCAACTCCAGTTTGTCCTCCAGTCGGTCGCCGGCGAAGAACCCTGGCATGAGACGGTCGAGGTCGCCGGATATGTCTGCTTCCAAGTGTGGGCGTTGACGATGCTTTCCTTCAGCTTTCTCTGTCCGGGTGAAGGCCGCGTCTTCATCCCGTTCGACGCGCACGGCAATCTCTCCACCATCATTGCGGAGATGGTGTGGCAGAAGACGTCGGGCGTCACTTCCGACGAATTCCAACTCGCCATCTGGCAAGGCGGCTCGCGCAGCGGCGTCCTTGACTGCGAGTTTTGCTACGGTTCGAAGATTGGACCCAGCCCCCTTGAGCTTCGGATCGACGAGGGCGAGGGGGAAGCCTTCGTCGGCGTGAACGGCGACGGAGCGTCGGCTCCGGTTACGTTGGACAACTACGTATCGACGCGAGCGTCGAACAACACGCCGGGCGGAATCAACGTGGCGTTTCAGCAACGCGTGACGATCTACGATTCCATGTTCTATTTTGAGGCTGCTCCGTCCGGATTCTCGGCGCTTCCCGATTCGTGAACAAGGAGACGGAAATGACGCCAGAGATTCCGCCCATTGCACAAGCCACCCCAGCCGGAGCCGGGGTACGCTCAATCGGGCCGATCGCTGCCGCGATTCTGCTGTGCGCCGTCGTCGTCTTGTCGGGTTGCACGACGTCACCCCAGATGGTCCCGGAAGGCGGCGCCGACGATGCCTGGCATCGCCCCTCCGCCCTGCTGGACCACATCGAGACGTTCGAGGCGACGGCGGACGACGGCGTGGCGCTGCGTGGCCACGTGTACATCCCGACCGGCGACGGTCCGTGGGCCACGATCCTGACGTACAGCCCGTATTGGAACGAAGGCGGCCCGATCCGGTCCGACGAATATTGGTCTTCTACGGAGGACGGCGGCCGGACCATGGGCCCCACGACGATTCTAGGGTCCTACGCACCCTTCTTGGAAGCCGGCTTCGCGGTCGCCCTGGTCAACATCCGCGGGACGGGGATCAGCGATGGTTGCTTCAGCTACGTGGACCCGGCCGATGGACCCGACGCGAACGCAGTAATCGAAGAGATCGCCGCACAACCGTGGAGCGACGGGAACGTCGGCATGATCGGAATCAGCTACAACGGGTGGACGTCGTATGCTGCGATGGCCAGCGACCCGCACCCGGCGTTGAAGGCAATCGTGCCAGTCAGCGGGACCATCGACCATTGGAACCTCTTGGGTCGTAATGGCGCCGCTAGTCTGTTGGCGCCCGCACACCCTGCAAACCGCGACCTGCATCAAGGCCTCGGCGTCAGTGGGATGCGTGCGTATCCGGTCGGCTCGTCGTTGCCCACGCCCGACCACGTGTGTGCGGAGACCGCGTACAAGGCGTTGTCCTACCAAGACCTGACCGTAACCGGCGACAAGACGCCGTTCTTCGAACAGCGCGACCTACGCGACCGCCTGTCCGGAAGCGACGTGGCGGTCTACACGACCAACGGCCTGGGGACCGGCGAAGGCCACATCCTTCAGATTGAAGGCCTGTGGGACAATCTCAGCGGCGACCGACGCCTGGAAATCGGGCAGTGGGGCCACCACTGGCCCAACGAAGACCCGGATGCGTTCTCGGAGAAGATCGTTGGGTGGTTCGACCAGCACTTGCGTGGGGCCCCTGAGTTGTTCGAGTCGGATGTGGTGCTTTTCCAGGACGACTCTCTCGAGTGGCATCAAACGACGTCGTGGCCGCCGCCTGGATCGACCACGCGCCTGTGGATGGTTGGCGGCCAATTGATGCCCACGGGCGGGTCCGCTGCCTACCAGGCTCAGACCTTCCAGTCGGTCCCGACCGATCCAGGCCTCACGTTCCCCGGCTGCGATGCCGTGCAGGCGATGTATGTCTCACCATCCCTGAAGGACGATGTCCTGTTGGCCGGGAACTTTGTCGTCAATGCTTCCTTGTCCGCCACCGAGCCGAACGGGAACCTGGCCGCCTTTCTGTTCCAGACGTCGGGTGTAGGTACGTGTGGCGATGGCCGTGCAAGCGAAATCGGTCGAGCCCTGTCGGACCTGCGTCACCGTGGCCACCTAGAAGCAGGCCGCGATTTCCCGGTCGGGGCTCCGGGGGACGTTTCCCTGAAGAGCCATCCTTACGCAAGCTTCGTTCCAGCGGGCAATCGAATCGTGTTGGCCTTGGGCGGCGGGTCCGTGGACCTTTTCCCGAAAGCGATGGCGCCCGTGATTACGGTCCATGAGGGCGTGTCCGGTGTCGGCACGATCGAGTTCACGGTCGTCGAGGGCACGCTCGAGTTTGAGGGTTGACTCTGAGTACGGGTCGGCGCAATCCCGACACGTACGAACCGCTGCGGTCCACGTCCGTGGACCTCGTTGTCGGTCGGGCGTCAGCGTGTCTCGCGCTGCCCACCGCATGAGCACGTGCAGCAGGGGTCGAGCTCGCGGTCCTTGCACGTGGACTCATACTCCACGCGCGGCGGGATGTCCTGGTAAGCGTAGCGCGTGACCCAGCCGGCGGCCACGCCGACGCACAAACCCTCACGCTGGCCGTGGCCCGATCGATCGGCTTCGACGCCGTCGAAAAGGGCCCGCGCGCCAACGTGCGCTGCCTGCAGCCGCTGGGCTACCTGACCTCCGGCTCGGTTTCATCCTCGGCCTGGCACCGACATCCCCTTCAAGCTCCTGCGGGATTTCGCCCAGGAGGCCGCGTGACCGATACCGAAGAACCTCAGCAGCCGACGTCCGATATGCGAGAGGAACCCACGTCATCGGAGGCCATGCCCGTCCTTTTCGTCGGCCACGGAAACCCGATGAACGCGATCCAGGACACGAAATGGAGCCGCGGCTTCAAGCGCGCGGCAGACCTCGTGCCACGACCGCGGGCCGTGCTCGCCATCTCGGCGCACTGGTACGTCGACGGCACCCACGTCGAGGGCAATGAGAATCCGCGCACAATCCACGACTTCGGCGGCTTCCCGTCCGAACTCTACGACGTGCAATATCCGGCCCGTGGCGACCCGGGGCTGGCCGACCGCGTACGCGGCCTATTGGCGCCATGGGGCGCCAGCATCCGGCAAGACTGGGGCATCGACCACGGCACGTGGAGCGTCCTGCGGCGCATGTACCCCGACGCCGACGTGCCCGTCGTGCAGCTGAGCATCGACGGCCACGCCAACCCCAACGACCATTGGGCGATCGGCGAGGCGTTGCGGCCGTTGCGTCAAGACGGTGTGCTCGTGCTCGGAAGCGGGAACCTTGTCCACAACCTCCGGAGCACGTTCCGGAAGATGCGCGCCCGCGAGGAGGAGACGGAACCGTGGGGCCTTGAGTTCGACGAACGCGTCGCCGGCGCCCTCGAGAAGACGGACGCGCAGGCGTTGCGATCGGCCCTCGACGACGAGACGGGCCAGCTGGCGCATCCCACGCCCGACCACTACCTGCCCATCCTGTACGCCGCGGCGGCGGCCGGTCCCGGCGCCGACGTGTCGTTCCCGGTGGAAGGGTTCGAATGGGGAGACGTCTCGATGCGGTCCGTCCTGTTCGACTGAGGCGAACCAACGTCCGGGATCGTCGCGGCGTTCCGGTCGGCCCTAGAGGACCATCTGGTCGCCTTCTTCGCAGTCGGCCCAGGCGTCGTTGGTGAAGATGCCCTGCCCGGACGGATGGTTGTTCTCGACCTGCAGGCCGGGCATGCCGTTGGTCTCTGCGAAGAACCACGTGCCGTCGACCGTGTAGAGGGCGCCGCCGTACGACGTCGCGTCCGGCCGGTCGCAGATGATCGGACCGGTCGCCACGGGCGCTTCCACGGTGATCGTGACGTTGGCGGACGCCGAGGCCTCCGCATCGGAGACCGTGAGGACGGCCGTGTAGTTGCCGGCCTCCTCATACGTGAAGGCGAACGTGGCGGGAAGCTCCGTGCCGTCGGCGTCGGCCTCGCCGTCGCCGTCCGCGTCGAAGCTCCACGTCAAGTCGTCTCCGTCCTCGTCGTCGCCTTCTAGGTCGAAGGCCACGGCAAGCGGCGCCGAGCCGTTGGTTACGTTCGCGACCAGGTTCGCCGTAGGCGGCGCGTTCTCGACCGGAGGCGCCGTCGTCGTCTCGTTGCCCGTGCCGGTCGTCTGGTTGCCTTGGCCGGCGGAGTCGTCACCGGCCGTCCCGTCGTCGGTCTCAAGTCCGCTGGTCTCGTCACCGAGGCATCCGGCAAGAGCCGTGATCAGTAGCAGCGTCGCCATCGCGATGGATCGCACCATAGGTATCAACCCGACCGCCGCATTGTACGTATTTATGCGTTGTGTCGGCAGGGTGCCGGTGGGGGGTCTCCCGCGCCGGCCCCACCAACGCCACGTCAACGGGGTTTCGTCCCGGGCCGGCAGCCCAGCAGGAGTCCCACGCCTAGGATTGCGGTCAACGCCACCAATGCGGTCACGCCGGGGGCCCGTCCGTCGTCCCGCCTCTCTTCGACATTGATCGCGAGGGCGGCGCGCCGGATGCCCGGGTCCGTGTCGTCCCAATAGACGAAGTGGACAACCACCGGGCCGCTTGGCGCGGTGGCATTGACTTGGAACCTGGCCTCGTGGTGCTGCGAGTCCGGCTGCCCCTCGGCGAAGGACCCGTTGAACCTGGGGTGGACGTCCCATGCGATGTGGCGCGCGTCCGGGTCAAAGTGCAAGGTATAGTTGTTCTCCTCGTCGTGCCAATCGTTGCGGGTGATGTTGATGGACACGCTCACGAAGGCGCTCGCGGACACCTTCGACCGGTGGACGGCGGCCAACATCGAGGCCTCCTCCATCTCGGAGTCGTCCTCGACCTCGACGGAGCACTCCATCAGGATGGTGACGCCCTGGTACGTCGCCTCATACAAGCAGATCTCGGAATCCTCGTCCGGGTCGGGCTCCGGGAAGCAGTTTCCAGACGTGTCGCATCGCGCCTCCGCCTGTCCTACCCACGGTCCTCCGGCCGCAAACCCGGTCACTAGAATCAGTACCGCCGCGCCGATCGCCCCTCGCACTATGGCCACCCGCCTGAACCCATGGCACGGGTGAGGAAAACCTTTTCGAAGCGTTCGTAGGCCGTAGGCGCTGGCTCCGTCAAAGGGAGCCCACCGCCTGGCTCTCGAGGCGCGCGGCCGTCTGCACGGGAATCTCCAGGCGTTCCCGAAGCCGGTCGAGCAGGATCCGTTCCTTCCGGGTCAGGTTCCCGTCCGACCACGCGATGGTCGCCTGCTCTGCATAGATCTGCTCGCGTTCCGGATCCTCGATGTCCTTAAGGCGGCGTGCGTCCGGCAGCGCGGACGACGAGACGCGTTCCGCCATCCGTTGCAACGGATGGAAGACCACGAGGAGGGCGCCGACTCCGACCAGCGCGACCGCACGCGACCACATGGGCCCCAGGTCCTGGACCACGGGCGCGTTGCCGAACACGTCCTGCAGCCCCTCGGCGAGCACGAAAAACACCGCCAGCACGATGGCGCCCAGCGTGCTGCGCTGGATCGTGATCTTGAGCCGGTAGTCGAGCTCGAAGGGATCGGTCGTCGACAGCGTGTGGCGGGCCACGGCATACACGACGATCGCCGGGAAGACAAGCCGTACGGAGCCGAGGATGAAGTGGAACGCGTACGCGGCCGGATCCATCGGTGCCAGGTCCGGCACCGGCCCCGCCCAAAGCATCCCCGTAACGGGCAGCACCGACGAGTAGAGGCCGATTCCCGCGACCCACCAGGCGCGGGCGCGTGACGCCGGGGCGCGCAGCGCCTGGGTCAGGAGCAGCGCGAACGCGGCCAACGCCAAGGGGGCGGCTGCGAGGAAGGCGATCCGGCCGAGCACCACGAGCGGTTCATACCCTTCCGGGAAAAGCCGGCCGAAGCCGAGTTGCGGGACGAAGACCCATGGGAGGATGCCGTCGGCCAGCGCGAACGAAGCGAACCCGATGGCGAGCAGCCGGTGGAACCGGGTCTGCGCCGGCGCCGACGTGCGATCCGCGGCCACCGCGAACCAGATGGCGAGCAGGGCACCTAGCGCGAAGACGCCTCCGATCAGGAACCCCATCGGGCCCCACAGGAGCATTCCGTCCGCGTCGAAATAGTAGAGCAGACGGTGATCCATCAGGTAGGCGACCTCGAGCACGAACGTCGCGCCCAGCAGGGTCCACCGGGCCGCGGTCACGCGCGTGGACCGGGCGCGCCAGTTGTACACGACGAAGAAGTTGAGCAGCGCCGGCACTTGCGCGACGTTCAGGTAGCCGCGGACGTTCGACCAGAAGGCCGGATCGGCGCCGTCGACGCGCGTCATCTGGCTGGTGATGATGATGAACGCCCGTAGGACGAGGAAGAGGGCCAGTGCCCGCCGGATCCGACTCGTCGGCTCCCGATACAGGAGCCAGCCGGCCAACGCCACGAGCGCCACGCCCACCAAGAACTGGGTTACCACCAGCGCTTCCCACGCCACGCCCGACACCAACGGCAAATCCAGCATAAAGCCTTGGTTTGGGGGGCGCCCGTCGACCGGGGCGGCTCCCGGCCGGAGGCTGTTGGGCGCGCAAAGTGTTTGTGGGGGGACCGCGTCCATCGGATGGCCGGCCCGGGCCACCCGGGCCGAGCACGGTGCCGACGCATGAGACCCCACGAACCGCGAACCCTGGTGACCGCCACGCTCGCCGTCCTGCTGATGCTCACCGCCGGATGCCTCAACACCGGCCCCGCCGGCGGCGCCGACGTGGCCGACGGCGTCGGCTCCTGGCGAAACGACCCCGTCTGCTTCGGAACGCTCGACGGCGTCGACCTGCGCACCGCGACCATCGCCGAACTCCAAGAAGGCCTCGAGGACGGCACCTTCACCAGCGTCGAACTCGTCGAGGCGTACGTGGACCGCATCCGCGCCTTCGACGACCGAGACTACGACGGCGTCCGCCTCAACGGCGTGCGGATGGTGAACCCGGCCGCCCTCGAAGTGGCCGCCGAGCGGGACGCCGAACGTGCCTCCGGCCAAGTCCGCGGACCGATGCACGGCATCCCGATCCTCATCAAGGACAACACCGGCACCGCCGACATGCCGACGACCGCCGGCTCGATCGCCCTGGCCGACAACTACGTCGTCAAGGACGCCGGGATCGTCTCGAAGCTCCGGCAGAACGGCGCCATCATCCTCGGCAAGGCGGAACTCTTGGAATGGGCCAACTGGGGCGCGCCCGACAACGGAAGCTCGATGGGCGGCCCGCAACGCAACGCGTACAACTTCGGCAGCGCCAGCGCCTCCTCAAGCGGCTCCGGCGTCTCCGGCTCCATGGCCTACAGCGCCGTGGCGCTCGGAAGCGAGACCAGCGGCAGCATCCTCGGCCCTACCCAGGCCAACGGCTTGGTGGGCCTCAAACCGTCGACCGGCTTCGCAAGCGGGTACGGCGTCGTGCCGATCGGCTGGTACTTCGACGTCGTCGGCCCGATGGGGCGCAACGTCGAGGACCTTGCGCTCACGTTCGGCGCCATGGCGGGAAGCGACCCCGACGACCCGAAGTCCGCGCCGGCGGACGCGAACCTGCCGCCCGGCGGCGACTTCACGCTCCAGTTGACCCAGGACGCCCTTGAGGGTGTCCGGCTCGGCTACGACGAGGAGGAGACAGGCGACCTGTTCCGACAGGCCCTCGACGACCTGGAGTCGCTCGGCGCGGTGCTGGTCCCGATCGGCGACAACAGCGAACGGAACAGCGTCGGGTTCACCGAATGGGCGGCGCTGCCGAACGAGTTCCATTACGAGATCAATGTCTACCTCCAGACGATGGCGGACCCGTCGCTGCCGTTCAAGACGTGGCACGAACTCATGGCGTGGATGCGCGAGAACCATCCGGAGGCGCACGGGTCCGCCGGCGCATCCGGGCTCGCCTTGGCGTCCGCGGCCACGCCTGGGCTTGGCCCGTTGGCCGACGCGCAGGCGACCGCGGCGATCGCGTCGTCCCGGGCGGCCGCCGACTCGATCTTCTCGGAGCACGACGTGGCCGCCATCGTCTCGGCCGGAAGCGACTTCACGCTGTTGGGCGCGTCGGCCGGCTACCCGACGGTCATGGTGCCGATGGGGTACGACGGGGAGTTCCCGCGTGGCCTGGCGTTCTTCGGCCAACGCTTCTCCGAACCGGCCCTGTTGGGGCACGCCTATGCGTACGAACAGACCACGCACCACCGCGTCGTTCCGGAAGAGTTCAACCCGCGGCTCGTCGAGGGCCTGTGCGACGACCGGCCTGGACCGCCCGCCGACGCCGGGCTCGACGGCCGGGACGTCCGGTCCCCACCCGGCGACCGACTGTCCGTCGCCGCGGACCCTGGTACCGTGCTGCAGAAGGCGTAGCTCGGAAGGCCACGTAGCGCCAAGCGGGCCGGATTCCGCGTGCGGTTGCCGGCAGCGTCTTCAAGACCCGGTACCCATCCCGTTTTCCTCCATGTCGGCCAAGCCGCTTCGCCGCAAGGCATACGGCAGCATCCCGCACCTGCCGAACAGCCGCCTGGGTCCCGGCGACCACCAGTGCAGCCCCGGCCAGGCGCGCATCGCCACCGAGAAGCGGCGTGACGCCCGCGACACGGTCATCGTGCAGGAGAAGCTCGACGGTGCCTGCACCGCCGTCGCACGCCTGGGCGACGAGGTCATCCCGCTCGGGCGAAGCGGCCACGTCGCCGACACGTCGCCGCACGAGCACATCCAGCTGTTCCACCGGTGGGTCGAGGAGCAGTGGGACCGGTTCTACGAGGTGCTCGAGCCGGGCCAGCGGCTCGTCGGCGAATGGCTTGCGATGGCGCACGGGACGCGGTACGATCTTCCGCACGGACCCTTCGTCGCGTTCGACCTGATGGAGGACGACCGCCGGCTCGGCCACGAGGCGACCGAGGCGGTCTGCCGGCGCGCCGGGATCCCCACGCCGTACCTGGTCCACGTGGGCGACGCGCTCTCCGTCGACGACGCGTTGGCCGCCCTGGGCCCGCACGGCCACCACGGCGCCGTCGACCCCGTCGAAGGCGCCGTCTGGCGCGTCGAACGCGCCGGCAAGGTCGACTTCCTCGTCAAATGGGTGCACCCCGAAAAGGAAGACGGCGCCTACTTCTCGGAACTGACCGGCAAGCCGCCGGTGTGGAACTGGCGGCCGCCGCCGCGTTGACGCACGGGGCGCGTACGTCGTCCTCCGGTAGGCTCAACAGGAGGGACCGCAAGGCAAGCGCAACAACGCTTATCAGTCGTCCGTGGGTCCGTTTCTCCATGCGACAGGTGGTCTGGGCGATTGGTGCGACGCTTGCGATGGTTTTGGCCGGCTGCGTGACGGACGCGCCGGACGACGCGGGGACGGAATCCGCCAAGGGTGAGATCCCGCCGCTGCCGACCCAACTGGTCCGCACGACCTTGGACAATTTCACCCTCACGTTCACGGAGCACGTGGTGGACGCCGCCGTCGGCTACACCGGCGACCTTTACGAGCCGACGATGGAGGTCTCCGATTCCGGCGTCATCTACGTGACGGGCCACACGATCCTCGTGGACACGACGGGTGCGCCCGTCTTCATGAGCGGGGACGACGGCGAATCCTGGTCCCAACTCCCGTACTTTGACACCCTGACGATGCCGGCCGACATGCATGGCGCCACACCGCCTCCGAGCGATGAGATCTTCCTGGTCGCCGGCGACGACGGACAATTGTGGGGCGTCGACATCACGCTGGCGACGTTCCCGGTCAACGGCTGGTGCGAGGACGGGGCCCGGCACTGCTACCACAACCCCGACGCGTACGACGAGGCGCAGGCGCAGACCGCCCGCGTCATGGCCGCCTCGGGCCTCGACGAGTCGTGCAGTCTTCTGAACGTCAACGACCGGCCGTGGGTCGACTACGGCAACGGCAAGCTGCTGTTGGTCAACAACGCCGGCGGCGGCCCCGTCCAGGTCGGCTTGATGGACGTCCCGCAGCTTCCGGTCGGCGGACCAGGGCTGGCGCTGCCGGAACCGTTCTCGGCCGACTGGAACCTGTGCGCCGGCGAAGGCGGCGGCTCGATCCCCGGCATTCCGGGCATGCGCGACGACCACTTCTTCGCGGTGCCGCAACTGCAGAACGGCGAACTCGTCATCGTCAAGGGCCACGGCGACGTGCACGACGTCGAGCAGGTCACCGTCTTCGAGAACTCGAACTTCGGCGGCGGCACGATCAACAACGGCCACGTCGTCTTCGACGCCGAAGGCACCATGTTCATCGGCATCCGCAACAACACGCGCCTGGACACCAACGGCGACGGCAACTGGACCGGGCAGCTCCACCTGGCCGTCAGCCAGGACGACGGCGAATCGTTCGCCGAGCGGACGTTCGTCCTTGGGCCCGGCGCGGGGAACGCGACCAACCTCTACTTGGACGGCAACATGTACGGCCCCGGCGCCCT
>CAZXJU010000042.1:0-12097 GCA_964641035.1 uncultured Halobacteriales archaeon
ATCATCCGGATCCTCGCGACCCTTCTCAAGCCCACCGAGGGGACGGCCACCGTGCTCGGCCACGACGTGGTGCGCGACGCCGCGGCCGTACGCCAGAAAGTAAGCCTCACCGGCCAGTACGCCTCCGTCGACGACGAACTGACGGGCCACGAGAACCTGGTCCTCGTCGGCCGACTGCTCGGAATGTCGTGGCGCGAAGCGAAGGAACGCGCCACGGAACTCCTCACGGCGTTCGGTCTGGCCGACGCAGGCAAGCGTCAGGTCCGCACCTATTCTGGCGGCATGCGGCGCCGCATCGACATCGCGGCCAGCCTCGTCTCGACGCCCGAGATCCTATTCCTCGACGAGCCGACCTCCGGCCTCGACCCGCGCAGCCGGAACCACGTGTGGGACGTCGTGCGCCGAATCGCCGCCAAAGGGACGACGGTCCTATTGACGACGCAACACCTGGACGAGGCGGACCGGTTGGCCGACCGCCTGGCCGTAATCGACCATGGCCGCGTCATCGCCGAAGGCACAAGCCACGAGCTGAAGGCGTCGGTCGGCGCCAACGCGTTGCACCTGAGATTGGCGCAGAAGGGTGATCGCGAGAAGGCGACGGCCGTCATCGCGGCGATCCTCGGCGACGGCGTCCAACCGATGACGGACCCGGCCATCGTCACGGTGACGGTAACCGACACGCCGCAGGCGACGCAGGTCTTGGCGGGTCTCTCGGAAGGCGGCGTGGGGATCGCCGAGTTCTCGCTCGGAAGCCCGAGCCTCGACGACGTCTTCTTCGCCCTGACCGGCCGTCCGGCGGAGGACGAACCCAAGGCGGATGGACGACCCGTGGAGGTGAAGGCATGAGCGACGGCGAGATCGTCTCCGGCGACGGCACGGCCGGAATCTTGACGACCAAGGCGCGTCCGGCGCCGGCCGGGCGCTGGTCGGCAACGACTACGCTAGGTTGGCGGGCGATGCTCAAGATCAAGCACGTTCCGTTCCAACTCTTCGATGTCACGTTCATGCCCATCATGTTCACGCTCCTGTTCACGGCGATGTTCAGCGGCGCCCTGGAGGCGTACGTGGGCGACGAGTACGTCCAGTACCTCCTGCCGGGGATCATGGTGCAGACGATCGTGTTCATCACCGTGTACACGGGTATGGGATTGAACACGGACATACAGAAGGGCCTCTTCGACCGCTTCAAGTCGCTGCCCATCTGGCAACCGTCGCCGGTCATCGGGGCGCTTACGGCGGATCTCGTCCGCTACAGCATGGCCTCGGTCGTGATCTTGATCGTCGGGCTGCTCCTAGGCTTCCGTCCGGACGCGGGCCCCTTGGGTGTGCTATTGGCGTTCTCTCTGGTGCTCGCGTTCGCGTTGGCCTTGTCGTGGTTCTGGATCATCATCGGCATGCTGGTGAAGACGCCCGAATCGGTGATGACCACGAGCTTCGTGTTCCTCATGCCGATCACATTCGCCAGCGACATCTTCGTGCCCTTGTCCACGATCAAGTGGGACTGGCTCCGCGTGGCGGTCGCGCACAACCCGGTGTCACATTTGGCCGCGGCGGCGCGCGGACTCATGCACGGCCAGGACCTTGGCAACCACGTCTGGTGGGTCCTCGGCCACACGGTAGTGATCACCCTTGTCGCGGCGCCCATCGCGCTTCGGATGTACCGAAAGGAGCGGTGAGAGGCGGGGCTCGTCGCCGGCGAGACCCAGCCTTTTTGCGCTCACCGGCGTTGCTTGCCACATGGACATCGATGCGATGAAGCAAAAGGCGCTTGATTTCCTGGACACTGCAAAGGAACGGCGCGCACACGAGGAACTGGACCGGTTCGTCACTCCGGACGCGCGCCACCACAACGCGTACTTCCCCGCGGGTATGCAAGCGCTGACCGAGGCGATGGCGAAGGCGGCGGAGGAACAACCCGACCACACGCTCGACGTCCAACGCGTCGTGGCCGAAGGCGACACCGTGTTCGTCCACTCCCACTTCAAGAAGGACCCGGAGGACCGGGGAGCCGCCGTAGTCCACGTCTTCCGATTCGAAGGCGACCGGATCGCCGAGTTCTGGGATTTCGGCCAGCCGGTGCCGGAGGACATGCCGAACGCGGACGGCATGTTCTGATCGGAGCGGCGTCACTCCGGCCACACGACCTCCAGGGGTTCGTCCAAGTGACCGCGCCCTTAAGCGCGCCACCTCGTTTCGGCCGTCCGTGGAACTCGGCATCTACACGTTCGGCGACCTCCTGGCCGACCCGGTCACCGGTAAGACCCGCACGTTCAAGCAGCGCCTACGGGAGACCGTCGAGCTCGCCAAGGTGGCGGACGAGGTCGGATTGGACGTGTTCGCCGTCGGCGAACACCACCGGCTCGACATGGCGATCTCCTCGCCCGCCGTCGTCCTGGCGGCCGCCGCCGAGGCGACCCAACGCATCCGCCTCTCAAGTGCCACGACGCTCCTCAACACGCTGGACCCGGTCCGTGTGTTCGAGGATTTCGCCACCCTCGACCTGTTGTCGGACGGACGCGCCGAACTCATCCTGGGCCGCGGCTCCTTCACCGAAAGCTTCAACCTATTCGGCTACGAGCTGGAGGACTATGACGACCTCTTCGCCGAACACCTCGACCTCTTCCTGGAACTGCAGAAAAGCGAGACCGTCACGTGGACGAAGGGGAAGTTCCGTCCGCCGCTGAACGAGGCCGAGGTGAGCCCGCGACCCGGCCGGACCCTGCCGCTATGGATCGGTGTCGGAGGCACGCCAGGCAGCGCCGCCCGCGCCGGCCGGCTCGGCATCCCATTGAACCTGGCGATCCTCAGCAACCCCGCCCAGTTCGCACCCTTCGTACGCCTCTACCGGCGCGCCGCCAGCGAGGCCGGTCACGACGCGGACCGGCTCCCCGTCGCCGTCTCCAGCCACGGCCTCTTGGCCGACGACGCCGAGAAGGCGAAAGCCAACCACGCGGCCCGCTGGGGCCACGTCCTGCGAACCGGACTCAAGAACCGGATGCCGCCACGCGACGTCCCGGACGAAGCCCTTGCAGAGGAGATGGGGCCGACGGGCGCCGTCTACGCCGGCGACGCCGAGGACGCCATCAAGAAGATCCGATGGGAACGGGAGGTCCTCGGGATCGACCGGCTGCTCCTCCAGGTGGATTTCGTCACGCCGCACGACGAGGCCGTCCGGGCCGTCGAGATCCTCGGCACGGAGGTCGCGCCGGCGGTGCGCGCCGAGTTCGGCGGGGCAGCACCGCGGCCGCTTTGACAACGTGCAGCGCGATGCGCGCGGCCCCATCCAGGGAGACGGCGACGCTCAATGGTCGTGCGGCTCGTCCGCGTTCGACGCGGCGATCGTGAGATGGTACGTGATGCCGCCGGCAAACGACACCTCGGCCGTGTGCGCGCCTTCCACGGTAGCGACGCGGACGCCCTGCGCCGTGTGCGCGTGCGAGTCCGGTTCGGACGCGCTACGGCGTTGCGCCAGGATGCACACGATTCTGCCACCGTCTGGGTTTCGACGCCGGCATCGCCCGGCGGGACGCCTCATGTCGGCCCGCGAACCCGCCGAACCGCGATTGGTCCGCCACGAGCACTTGCTGCCGGAACACGGACGAGCCTTCGCAAACTAGGTTGATAGAGGATCCACAGACCGAACGTATAAGCGGGCGGGCAGGCTCGCTTCGCGACATGGTGAAAGATGCGAGCAGGAAGCGTAGCCACGGGGGCGCCCGCGGGGCGACCGTACTGATGGCGTTGCTGGTGGTCACGGCCGTCGCCACGGCGGGCGTCCCTGACGAACAGGGCGTGATCCACGGCTGCTTCAAGGAAGCGAACGGAAGCCTCCGCATCGTCGACACTCCTGACGAATGCCAGAAGAACGAGCATTACATCTCATGGAACCAGGTCGGCCCGGAAGGCGCGCAGGGGCCGCCAGGTCCGCAGGGCGCGATCGGCGTCGAGGGCCCCCAGGGGCCGCCTGGTCCGCAGGGCGCGACCGGGTCCGAAGGTCCCCAAGGTCCGCCCGGGCCCGCGACCCCGACGGCCCTAGCGGGGGCGGACTGCGAATTCGACGGGCAGCCGGGTTCGATCCATTTGGCCATGGACGGCTACGGCGAAATCCACATCCAGTGCATCGTAGAGGGGCTCAACGACCTGTTCCCAACCTACCGCGACCGCGACGGGGACGGCTACGGCGACGATGAGTCGTCGGTGGAATCGTCCCGCGTCTTGCCTGGCTACACGGCCCAGACCGGCGACTGCGACGACACCGACCCCACACGGAACCCGGACGCCGTCGAAGCCGCGAACGGAATCGATGACGACTGCAACGGGAAGACCGACGACAAGGTACCGATGGCCTTGGACGCAGCGCCGGATTCCGCTTCAATTGCGGCGGGAGACCTGCACACGATCCTCGTGACCGTCGCCGACGCGGGGGGAACCGGCGTCGACGCCGAGACTGTCTTCGTGGAAGTCTGGCGATCGACGGACGGCGGCGCTACGTACACGTTGACAGGGGACGGAGGGGTCGCTACGGCCACGGGGACCCCCGGCGAGTACGAATTACCCGCGTATACCTCTATTGTGGCGCCGGCCGACGACATCATCCTCGTCTGCATCGACAGCGACCACGATGGATGCGACGACGACGGCGCCGACCCCCCCACCCTCGACCCCGATGACGCACCTCTGCACGACGCCGTTTTCACGTTCTGGGAGGCAGGTGCGCCGGCTGCCATCTCTCTGATGGTTTCCGACAACACCCCCACGCTCGGCGATTCCGTGACGGCCCTGGCGACAGTAACGGACACGAACGGGAACCCCGTAACCGACGGGACACCGGTGTTGTTCGAGGTCTTCCACGATGATACAGGCGATGGGGTAATGGGCGACGGCGGCTCGGGCGCGGTGGCCACGATTACCGCCAGCGACCATACGGGCGACGGCGTCGACGACGACGGCGGGGCGGTGTTCGAATCGCCGGGCGAAGCGACGTTCGACTTCACGGCCGCGGAAGGCGACACCGACGCTGCAGGGGACGTGGACCGAATCATAGCGTGCGTCGATGCGCCACCCAGCGGTAACGGCAACGGCTTCTGCGCGACCATCGGTGGCGGCGGGACCGCGGACCTCGATGCCGGTGACAACGCGCAAGCCTTCGACGACATTACCTGGAGCTGAACGATCCGGAACCAGACGACGCTCAATGGTCGTGCGGCTTGTCCGCGTCCGCACCCGCCTTCGACGCGAAGATCGTGAGATGGTACGTGATGCCACCGGCGAACGACACCTCGGCCGTGTGCGCGCCTTCCACGGTAGCGACGCGGACGCCCTGTGCCGTGTGCGAGTGCGAGTCCGGCTCGGACGCGCTGGGAACGTCACCGGTATCGTAGAGTGAAGCGCCATCGGGGCCGGTGACCGTCAGGCGGTACTGGCCGACGCCGCTTGCGTGCAAGAGGATGACGAGCTGGTCGTACGGCGCCTCGACGTCGAAGGACGCAACGAACGGGTTGTCGGCCGTCGGGATGTCCGGCGCGTGCTGGTCGCGCATCACGACCGCCTTCGGCTTGGGCGCCGACTGGTTCCCGGTGCCACGGTCGACGTCGTCGTCCGGACCCCCGGTCGGCGCGGCGGCGCAGCCGGCGAACGCCACGGCCGTCAATACGAGGAAAATCGTCAAGGATGCCCGGAGCACGCGTCATCATCGTGCGCCCCTGGATTTAAGGCTTGTCTGCGCCGCCTCGCGCGCCCTCAAGAAGGCGTCGGAACCGGCTTCTCCAGCGGGTTGTCGATCCCGGCGCGTTGCCGGCGCCGCCACACGATCAGGAACGGAAGGCCCGTAAGCGCCAGCAGCGTCCCCCAGAACGCGCTGAGGCTGCTCAGGCTCTCCCGCGTCAACCCGTCGGTCACGAGCGTCGTCACGTCGTGCCATATGGCGTAGCCGACGATGCCGCACGCGGCCAACAGGAACAAGGCCGGTACGACGGGGTGGCCGACCGTCTTGTACGGGCGCGGGAAGTCGGGCATGGTGCGCCGGAGCTTGAAGTAGCCGATGGCGGTCGGGATGTTGAACGCCCAGATCGCGAAGACCACGCTGTTGATGATGACGAGGTACGCATCGACGGCGGGGACGCTGACGATCACGATGAGCGCCGCCCACTGCGCCTGATACAGGAGCGCGAAGGACGGCGTCCGGTTCTTCTCATGGAGTTTCCGGAACGGAGACCAGAAGAGGCCGTCGCGCGCCGCCGCGTTGTACATTCGCGGCCCGGCAAGGACGGTCCCGTTGACCGCGCCGAACGTGGAGACCATGACGGCAAGGGCGATGAAGGCGACACCGAAGCCGCCCATCGTGACCTGCGCGGCCGCCGTCGCGATCCGTGAGTTCCCGTCACTTCCCACCGCGGCGACCGCGTCGGCGGGCAGCACCCAGAAGTAGGCGAGGACGGCCAGCGCGTACACGAAGACGACGATGAGGATGCCCAGGCCGAGACCGAGCGGCACGTTCTTCTGCGGGTCCTTCACCTCGCCGCTGACGTACGTCACGTTGAACCAGCCGTCGTACGCGAAGATCGACGTGACACCGATCAAGGCGATCGCGCCGGCCAGTTCCATGCCGCCCATGCCGGAGGGGACGAACGGGCCGAGCGGGTTGTGGTCGGGCCGGAAGAGCAGGAAGCTCACGCCGATCAGCAGGATCAGCGCGCTCGTCTTGGCCACCGTGAACACGTTCTGGACGAAGGCGCCCTGGCGCAGCCCGGCCCAATTGATGAGCGTCAAGATCCCGATGACCGCCAGCGCCGCCAAGGCGCTGGCCAGCGCCCCGTCCCAGCCGAAGAGAACGCCGGCGAACCGGCCGAACGCGAGCGCGACGGCGGCGATGATGCCGGTCTCGATGACCCAGAACATCGTCCAGGCAAAGAGGAACGCCCAGCCGCGGCCCATCGATTCGCGCAAGTAGACGTATTGGCCGCCCTGCTGCGGGAACATGCCGCCGAGTTCGGCGAACGTGAGCGCGCCGAATAGTGTGATGAGGCCGCCGACGACGAAGATGCCCGTCACGATGAGCGGGGAGGCGACCTGGGCGGCCAGGAGCGCCGGGATGATGAAGATGCCAGAGCCGATGATCGAGCCGACCACGAGCGTCGTGACGGA
Source organism: uncultured Halobacteriales archaeon (assembly GCA_964641035.1). Taxonomy (GTDB): domain Archaea; phylum Thermoplasmatota; class E2; order JACPAO01; family JACPAO01; genus CAZXJU01. Next base: position 7,144 of record CAZXJU010000042.1, read on the forward strand.
GAACGGACCGAGGACCGGCTCGAGATCAGGTGCGTCCGAAGTGGATTCGTGCGAATCCGCCGCGTCCCCGGCCACATTCGGCCCAGCCGGGTGCGCGCTAATAAACGGCGGCCCGACAATGAGCGGCCACAGGCGGGCCGCATCCTGGACCAGATGCGGCGTCGGCGGCTTGGCCAATGATCACTGTTTGCGGGCCACGGCGTAATGCGCCGGCGCGCTGAGCGTAATCGCGCCGGTGGCGCCGAAGCGTTCGGCGGCCAACGCGTCGAAGCTGGCGCGCAGCTTCGCCACGCCCTCGGACCCGACACGCTCCATCATCGGCCGGAAGACGGGTGCGCCTTCGGCCAGCGCGACCCACGCCGCGTCGACCGACGACCACGTGAGCGCGTGCGTCATCGTCTGGATCTCGACGTCGGCGAATCCCGCGTCCAGAAGTTCGTCCCGGAAACGGTCCGCATCGGCAAGTTCCAGGAACTTCGGAGGCGCAGCCGGAGGCATGTCGGGGAACGCACGGTGCACGCTTTCGCCGAAGAAGGCCATCCACTGGTTCTCGGGCGGTGCCATGAAGCTTGTCAGGACCGCGCGACCGCCCGGCTTGAGCACCCGGTGGATCTCCCGGAAGCCTTTCTCGCGCTCGGGGAACAGGAAGACCCCGAAGTTCGAGAGGGCCGCATCGAAGGAATCGTCCGGCAGGTCCATCGCCTGGCCATCCATCACGCGCGCGGAGAGGTTCGCGAGGCCCTCCTCCTTCGCGCGGGCGGTGACGAGGTCGACGAACGTCGGGGCCAGATCGACGGCGAGTACCTCGGCGCCGGTCTTGGCGGCAGGCACTGAGATGGCGCCCGCGCCGCAGGCGACGTCCAGGACCCGGTCACCCGTACTGAGGGTGGCCAAGCGCACCGCGTCGGGCGCGAAGGCGGCCGTCAACGGATGGACGTGCTTCGCGTACTTCGGTGCAATCGCGTTCCAAATCTTCGGGTCCTGTTCTGGTGCTAGCGACGACATCGATGCCACAACCTCTCCAAAGGGGACCGGGCCGGCCGATTTGGGTCTTTCCGTCGGGGATCCGGACCGTACGACGCCTACGCGCCTCTCACTGATCCCGCGGCCCGGCCGTATATTGCGTGGGCGGCTCGGCCCCGTAGAAGACCGTGTTGTACATGTCGATCCGTTGGTCGAGAGCGATGCCCGCCGGCTTTCCTTCGGACGTGTTGCCGTTGACGTTGGCGCGGCTCATCACCCACGGCAGGTGGTCCGGCTCGGGATGCGTCCAATGGATCTGAATCGGACTCGTGCCCACCTTTCCGAAGTACCGGACGCCGGTGGTCGTCTCGCCGGGCGGCACGCACTCGTCGAGCACGGGATCCCACCATCCGCACGCGATGATGAGCGCCTGGTGGCTGGCGGCCGCCGAGGCCGGCTCCCAGATGAGTTCGCTGATGACGCCGGTATGGTTCCCCGACATCGTAAAATTGTACTTGTCGCGGCTGGGAAGCGGGTCCTCCGGCAGGCCGTACTGCGACAGGTTGTAGCCGTTCTGGTGAAGGAAGCCGTACGCCTGCGCGTACGGCAGCGTACACGTCGAGAGGCCGATCGGCACATACCACTGGCAAGATTGGTATCCGGAGAACGGGAAGAGTTCGTGGTACGCTTCGGCGACCGGGAGCACGGCGATCGAGAACTGGATGCTGAGGATTTCACCGGCGACGACGTCGACGCGGTTGGCGACGCTCTCGTGGCCGATGGCTTGGACGACGACGCGATGCTCGCCCGCCGGGACGTGGCCGAGCAGGAACTTGCCGGCCTCGTCGGTGAACGTCTGCACCTCAAGAGCCGGGATGCCGACGACGGCGTCCTGGACCGGGAACAATTCCGGGGTCAGGACGGCGCCCTCGATGGCGCCCGTGGTTTCGTCGAACGGTTCGGCGTCGTCGTCGCCCTCGTCGAGGGTGTCCGTTCCGCCTCCGAGACAGCCGGCCAATGCGATGCCGATCATCAGGAGCGTTGTCAAGAAGGCCTTCGCGTGGCGTACGCGGGTCATCAATAGGATGCCAGCGTTGGTGGCTTATCTGCTTTGTGGGTGTGCGCCAATTATTTCCGCCCTCGTCTTTTTATGCCGCTGCCGCGCTCAAAACATGGGGGTCCCTGTGAGGCACCGACTCGTGGCGGTCGCATTGATGACGATCGTCCTGCCGTGGGCGGGATGCCTCGGCGGATCCCCCTCGACGCCCTCCGATGCCGACGGCCCCGACGGCGACGGTGTCATGTTGCGCGGACTCGTCGTGGACACCGAATTCTTCCCGCTCGACGAGGCCGCGGTGACGCTCGCCGGATCGGACGAGACGACGGTTACGGACGGAAACGGGACGTTCGAGCTGGGCCCGGTCGCCGTCGGAAGCGCGTTCACGCTGGTCGTCGAGAAAATGGGTTACCTCGACCAAGAGGTCGCCGGCCAGGCTGCCGCGGACGACCGCCAGATCCTGGTCACGTTGACTCCCACCGCGTTGGATGTGCCGTTCCACGAGACGTTCGTCCATGTCGCGTTGCTCGACTGTTCCTGGGCGATCCTCAGCGCCACGTTCCCGTGCGTACCCATCGACCGGGTCACCGGACAGAACATCACCGGCGACCGGTCCGAATGGAACTTCGAGATCCCGTACGACGGCCTGGCCGACCTGCTGCACGAGATGACGTGGCAGGAGCAGGCGACCGGCAAGGACATGAAGATCGTCATGACCGACCCCGGCGAGGCCGTCTTCGTCGGCGGCGTCTCCAACTTCTACCTGTCCCGGGCCGGCGGCGACCCGTTGCGCTCCTGGCTGGTGCCCGGCCAGGTCGGACCGGGCGGAGACGTGCCGTTCGACGGCAACGAAAGCCGGGAGTACCGTGCATTCATCCGAGGAAGCGAATCCAACATGACGGTTCCCGTGGCCGCCATATACATCGAACACCGCGCGGACAACTGGTTCTCGTTCTTCTACAACCGGGCCGGACCCCGCGACTTTACCGCCCTACCCGACGAGTGAGTGAAACCCATGAACGCGACACCTAGAATCCTGATCGCCGCCATCCTGGCCGGAGCCGTGCTGGCCGGCTGTCTCGGCGGGACCGACCAACCGACCGGGGACACCGACGCGTCCATCTCCGGGACCACGCTCGGCACGCCGCGGCCCGCCTACGATTTTTCCGCGGCCATCGACGACGACCACAACCATGAGGACCGGAGCCTGCACGCGGAATCCTACGGCGTCGAACTCGTCGGGCACGCCGACCTGAACGAGGCGATGGCCTCCGGCGCGCTGCCCGGCGGATACTTCGAATTGGCGATGGCCGGCGACTGGGCGCTGGTGTCGAACATGGGGCCGGAGCGCGGCTTCACCGTCGTCGACGTCAGCGACCCCGCCAACCCGCGGCACGTCAGCGACTTCATCCCCAGCCGGTTCCTGGACACCGCCAATGCCGGCGTCGGAAGCTTTTGGGACGTCAGCATCTTCCCCGACGGGAACCTCGCCGTGCTCTCCGCGCAAGCCTTGGGGAACCTGCCGACGACACCGGAGCGCAACGACGAGTTCGGCGGCGGCGTCTTCCTCGTCAACCTCGACGACAAGGCAGACCCATTCATGGAATCGTTCACGCCCATCATCGACGGCGACGCGTTGATTCCCGTGGGCGTCCACAACGCCAACCCGTTCGAAATCGACGGGACCTGGTACGTCGCCGCCACGACGGCCAACGGCAAGACGTACATCCACGAGGTCGTCGGAGAGGCGCCGGCGCGTACGCTTGAGCTCGTGTCGACCGTCGACGGCATGCACGACACCGCCGTCCAGACCCACCCGATCACCGGCCAGCCCCTGTTGTACACGGCGCGCGCCGGCATATTCATCTGGGACATGAGCGACCCTGCGAACCCGGAGATGGTCAGTTTCCTGCAGAACGGCGAGAACCTCCAATCGTACCATGAGACGATCCCGTCGAACGTGCTCGTCGACGGGAACCATTACACGGTGGCCGGCGGCGAAAGCGTCGAAGGAAACCCGACGATCTTCACGGTCATCAACACCACGGACCCGGAGTTCCCGGAGATCGCCGGCACGTGGCGCCTGCCCGGCGACGTACAGGGTCCCGGCGCCTTCTACACATTCAGCGGCCACAACTTCGACGTGGATCGCGGCCGGATCTACATCGGCCACTACCACGCCGGCGTGTGGGTCGTCGACATCTCCAACGCGACGAACGCCGCCGACCCGTTCGCGCTCGCCTTCTACCAGCCGCACGAAGACGCGCTCTACGTGCCTCGGACGACGAAAGGCGTCGACAACCCGAGCGTATGGCGCGCCACGCTGCACGACGACGGCTTCGTGTGGGCCACCGACACGAATTCGGGAATCTACGCACTTGGATACACGGGGCCTCCGTCCCCGTGGGACGACGCCTTGGTGCACCCGACGAACATCCGGTAGGATGGGGCTCCAGGACGCCCGTCACCGCGTCGGGACGAAGGGCCGCGGCGGATAGTCGAGCGTCGGCGCGCCGCCGCCGAACGTCCCGTCGGCGACCGGGAACACGACGTGGCTGGCCTGCTCGTCGCCGGTGCCGACGAACGTGATCGTCGGCGACCATGCGGGGTTCACCGAGTGGTGGGTCGCGTCGCCGTACGAGACGACGAGCACGAGCCGGTGGCCGGCCTCGAGGACCTCCGCCAGGTTCGTCATGTCGATCCGCACGTGCGTCGGCTCGTCGACCGGGAAGTCCTGCCCGCCCATGTTGCCCTGGTGGAACCGGAGGTCGGCGCCGCCGAACGACCAGAGGTACGTGTCGTCCAACGTGCCTTGGCTGCAGGACACGTCGTCGGGGACCTCGTACAGGTCGAGCCCGACGAGGCCGCCGGGAAGGTCGCTCGTGATCTTCAGATACGCGTGCGGGTTTCCGGCGACGAACACGTCATCAAGCG